>NZ_JBTTDI010000028.1:0-7557 GCF_055796185.1 Bartonella sp. P12B
GCAAGTTCTTCATCTGTTAGTGGTGGAGAGTCCACGGATTCCCAATCTTCTTTTGTATAATCATACTTTGTTTCAAAGGTTTTTTTGATAGTCATTGAAAACCTCTCTTTCTTTCTTATTCGCTTGGCGGAAACTAATAATAGATATCGCTTCATTGCCAAGCTTTGCAAAAACAATAACTGTCGTACCATCAGAAAAATGTCCAATAGCTTTCATGCGGTTTGAATGTGTTGCATCAATGAAAGCATGTTCCCAGTCAAAGTAAATAACATCAGCAAAATCAAGCTTATGTTTATTAATATTTAAAGCTCTCTTTGGTTCATCCCACACGATCTTCATATATTTTATGTACACTTAAAATATGAATCTGTCAACAATTAAAGTGTACAATAATTTCCACGAGTCTTTTAGAGTAAAGAAACCATGAACAAGAAGCATCGTGAGGGTCTGTCGGTTCGCGCTTTTGCCAAGAAGATGGGTGTCTCTCCTAATGCGGTTGTTTCTCGATTAAAAACAGGAAAATTCAATGAAGCTGTTTTTCCAGATGGTTCAATTGATGAAGCCCTTGCAACAGCGATATGGAACCAAAATCCTACTAAGAAAACTCATCAGAAATCTACACGAATTAAACAGGATTCCGCGAAAGCAGCCAACGAATTTGAGATCAAATTGGAGCGAATGCAAGTTGCGCTTGAAAGAGAAAAGATTGCCCTTGAGCAGTTACGAGAAACAACTGTTGATCGTGAAGAAGTGAGGAAAGAAGCATGGCGCTTTGGAAGAGCGCATCGAGATACAATGCTCAATTTTGCCCATCGCTTTGGTACTGAAATTGCCGCGCAAGCGGGATGTGATGCCGCTAGCCTTATTGGTGCTATCGATCATCATATGCGCAAAGCTTTAATGGAGAATGTCGTCCCTGTTTCTTTTCACAACCCTGATATTTTAGAAGAGAAAACAGAACATGACAAATGATGCTTCTCCCCCATCAGCTGGTGCTGGAATCTTTTTTACCTACGCGAATGAAGGACGCCGTCCTGACCCGCCTTATACGGTTTCTCAGTGGGCTGATAAAAATCGTTATTTGAGTACAGTCACCAGTGCAGAGCCTGGTCTGTGGAGGACAATGCGTACCCCCTATTTACGTGAGATCATGGATAATCTTTCTGTTTATGATCCAACCGAAACAACCGTTGTGATGAAGGGGGCTCAGATTGGAATGTCGGAAGCAGCCTTGAACTTTTGTGGTTATGCCATTCATCATAGTCCAGGACCCGCTCTTTATGTAATGCCGACAGTTGAGACCGCTAAGAAACTTTCAAAAACGCGTCTTGATCCAATGATTATGGCAAGCCCTGTTTTAAGTGAACGCATTGCCCCTGCCCGTGCACGCGACAGCGGAAATACAATGTTTTCAAAGGAATTTTATGGTGGGACGTTGATGATTACTGGAGCAAATAGTGCTGCTGGTTTGCGTTCTTCCCCTATTCGCTACTTGGTTTTAGATGAAGTCGATGCTTATCCATTGAATGTGGATAATGAAGGCGATCCTGTAACAATTGCTGAAAAGCGAACCTCTGCTTTTATTCAACGCAAAATTTTTAAATTGTCCACACCGACACACCGTGACACAAGCCGTATTGCCAAGGATTTCGTGCTTGGTGATCAGAGATATTACAATGTTCCTTGCGATGCGTGTGGGGTTCTACAGCCCATTGTTTGGTCGCAAATCAAATGGCCGAAAGGCGCCCCCGAAAAAGCTGTATTTGTTTGTGCGCATTGTGGTCATGAACATGCAGAACATCGCAAAGCTACCTTAATGGCGGAAGAAAACGGTGCCTGCTGGATCGCAACTCAAGAGTCAAGTAAGCCTCGTTTGCGTTCTTACCATATTTCAGCACTTTATTCGCCATGGCAGACTTGGGGCGATTGTGCACGCGAATTTTTAACAGCCAAAGAGGACCCTGCTCTTTTACAGGTTTTTATTAATACAGTTCTTGGCGAACCTTGGGAAGATAGAACGGGAGAAGTCATCGATACCGATAGCCTCTATGCAAAACGCGAAGATTATCCCATTGCACCGCCGCAAGCCGTATTATTGACCGCCGGCATCGATGTGCAAAACGACCGCTTAGAACTTGAAGTGGTTGGATGGGGGCGTGGTGAAGAAAGCTGGCACATTCATTATCACATCATTCCTGGTGATCCGTCTTCTTTTGAAGTATGGGACCAACTGGATGAATATCTGACAAGGCGCTGGCCACACTCTGGTTACAAAGATGGCATCAGAATAACAGCGGCTTGTATTGATACTGGTGGTGGACATACACAAGCCGTTTACAATTATGTACGCCCCCGTGAAGGACGACGCATCTGGGGAATTAAGGGACAGGCGGGATGGCGTGCGGTGTGGCCACGCCGTCCAAGCAGAAACAATAAAGGACAGATTAATCTCTATATTGTTGGTGTTGATGCAGCGAAAGATATTATCACGGCACGATTAAAAAAATCCGGTCCTGAAGCATCGGGAGCTGGTGCAACACACTTTCATAAAAGCCTTGATCGGGAATATTTTGACCAGCTCACGGCTGAAAGAAAAGTCATCAAATATTTTAAAGGTTTCAAACGCATTGAATGGCAAAAAAGTGAGAAAGCAAGAAACGAGGCTTTGGATTGTAGGGTCTATGCTTATGCCGCTTTACAGGGGCTGATTTCGGCAGGAATAAACCTTAATCGAGAAGTCGATATCTTAGAAGAGCGTTTGGAAAAACTTAAAGTTGACGGTTCTTTAGAACAGCCAACATCAGGGATTTCTTCATCCACTTCTCCAAGAAGATCTCAGACAGCACAGCCTAAAAAGAAAAAAATCAGAATGGTGATCAGTCCTTATATGCAAGGGGATTGGAGGTAATTTATGCGTACAGACTTGAACCAAGTAAACAGCAAAACTGACAGACTGGAAAGTTTAAAAAGGCGGCGCGAACAAATTGAAGAAGCTCTTTATTCAGGTGCGCAATCAGTGCGCCATGGAGATAAGCAAGTAAGCAACCGTTCTGTTGAGGAACTTCGCAGAGCACTTGAGATGCTGAATACGCAAATAGCCAACCTTGAAGGACACAAACGTTCACGTGTTTTCTATTTTAATATATCACGAGGCTATTAATGGCTGGCTTTATCAATAAACTCACGGGCTTTTTTACAATTTCTCGTCAACACAATCCGCCTCTTGAAGCTGCAAGCAAAAGCCGTCGCATGGGTGGGTTTGACCCCGCCAAAAAACATATCAATAAAGCGATTGAAGAATGCGGCGAAACCATTACTGCTCGTTCAAGATGGCTTTATGACAATGAATCTCTTTATGGCTCGGCAACAGAAGAATGGGTTTCCGCAGCTGTGAGTGATGGGATTAAACCCTATCCTCGCATTGAAGGGTTTCAAGAACAAAAGAAAAAGCTTTTAGACTTATGGTGGCAATGGGTTGATGAGGCGGATTATGATGAAGATGCGAGCTTTTATGGTCTGCAAGCAACAATTGCACGAGAAGTCTTTTTAACCGGCGAATGTTTTGTAAGACTACATTATGTTGACCTTTATGGACGCTCTGGGGTGCCTCTTCAATTACAAATCTATCCAACCGAAATGCTGGATCTCACTTACAATGGACCTGCTGAAATTAAAGGCAACTACATTCGTATGGGTATTGAATTTGATGCCAGTGGCAAGCGTGTTGCTTATCATTTCTGGGAACACCACCCCTATGATGATTGCCCTGCAAACAGTGCATTTAAGAGCCAAGAGCGCGTGCGTATCCCTGCTGAAATGGTCCTTCATATCAAAGAGCGCCGTATTGCCGGACAATTGCGCGGTTCTCCTAAAATAACGCGCTGTATGACAAAGATCTTTCAACTGGAATCCTATGATGATGCGGAACTTGATCGAAAAAGGACAGCAGCTCTTTTCGCGGTGTTTATCTCAGGAAATTCCCAAAACGACGCCAAATTACTTGATAATCGTAACGAAAAAGACGTTGAAGAAGAATCCGAATTGCCTGTCATTAAACCAGGTGGATCATTTTATTTAGGAGAAAATAAAGAGATAAAATTTTCAAATCCTGTTGAAGTTGGTGGTTCTTATGAAGCCTTTCAATTTCGCAATATTTTAAAAATTTGCTCGGCTCTCAATATGCCTTATGCCGTTGTCACTGGAGACGTTACGCGGGGTAATTTCTCCAATGTGCGCACCTCCATTATTCAGTTTAGACGTCACGTCAAACAATGGCGCGAACATATCATTGCCTTTCAATTCAACCGCATTGTCTGGGAGCGCTTTGTGGAAATGTCTGTCCTTTCTGGATGCGTCAATTTGCCAGGCTGGGAAGAAAACCCCTTGCCATGGCTTCAATGTGAAAGCTTTGCGCCCCCGCTTGAAATGATTGATCCAAACAAAGATATCTCGGCGGAAAAAGAAGAAATCCGCGCCGGTTTAAAAACTCGACGGATGGCACTTGCCGAACGGGGGTTTGATATCGATAGCATCCATGCCGAACTTGAGGAAGAACACACCGATGCTCGGGCACGGGGGTTATCTTTTGATACCGATATGGCGAATCCTTCTGGTGCACAGAAAGCGATGGATTCCACAGATTCAGATCCTTCTGAGACTTATGAAAGCAACCAAGGCAGTGAGGCACACAAAAATGACCAATAATCTTGACATGCCGTTTTTAGTATCACGGCTTTTTGGTGTTCCTCATATGCTTGCCTCAACAAAGCTTGATGTCATTCTTAATGCTCTTGCACCGCGTCTTTTTGCAGGAGAAAAGTTTGCTCCTCAGGCTTTTTCGCAAGGGGATAGCGCATCTTTCAAACCACCTGAGAGTTACGTGGTGCGCAATAATATTGCCATCCTACCGGTTCATGGCACCTTGGTGCGCCGCGGTGCATGGCTTGGTGCACTATCGGGTCTTACCTCTTATGAAGGCTTAAGCGCCTCTTTTCGTGAAGCCATTAAACAGCCTGATGTCCTGGCTGTTTTGCTCGATATTGACAGTGGTGGTGGAGAAGCCGGCGGGGTGTTTGATTTGGTTGAAGAATTTCAAGCACTCTCACAACACTATCAAAAACCAATTTGGGCACATGCCAATGAGTTTGCCTGTTCTGCTGCTTATGCCATTGCTTGCTCTGCTTTACAAATCTGGGTTGCGCGCACAAGCGTTGTCGGCTCAATTGGGGTGGTTTGTGCGCATCTTGACCAATCAAGCGCGGATGAGAAACAGGGGCTTAAATGGACCTTTGTCTTTGAAGGGGATCACAAGGTTCATGGTAATCCTCACGAGCCATTAGCTGATGCAGCGCTTAACAAAATGCAAGCAGATTGCGCCCTGCTCTACGAGATGTTTGTCAATTGGGTAGCACAAAACAGACCCCTGAATACTGATGCAATTCGCGACACAAAAGCAGAAACTTTTATAGGCACCCAAGCTATCACGCTTGGATTAGCAGATGCGCAAGGCACTCTTGCGCAAGCTTTGGAAGCCTTAACGGATTCCATCTCACAACCCCAAACAGTAACAGCAAAAGAAGGACAAAACACATGGCACGCACACAATATCGCGCCGAACAAGAAGAAGATGATGATGAAAAGATCGCCGACATCCTCAATGAAGAAGAGGACGAAGACGATCACGACATCGATAAAAACGCCGAAATCTTTGACGAAGAAGACGAAGAGGAGGATGAAGACAATGAGAACAAGCGCGAAAACATAAAAGCCGTGCTTGAACAAGAAAGAAAACGCGCTCAAGCACTGACAACCCTTGAAAGGCAAGCAAAGCGCTTAGGGGTTTCTTTTGATGCCGCAAAGGCTATTAAAAACGGCATGAGTATCGAGAAAGCACGCCAGTGTGTATTGACGGAGGCTAGCTCGCAAAGCGCCTCCTTAAAAGTGTCACCCTATGTTCCCCATGGTGATGGAGAGAGCAAGGCGAAAATTCATGCAAAATGGCAATCAATTTGGAAGAAAATACAATGAGTCATATTATTTATGAAGATGTTCGCAATGGCGCTTATCTTGGGCGCTACGACCCTGACATATCAAATGAACAAGTGGTGTTTGCATCGGGAGCTTTCATTGAGGCTGGGACTGTCATGGGAAAGGTGACAAAAACCGAACAATATGTCCCTCTTAATCCAGCAGCATCCGATGGCAGTGAAGTGCCCGCAGGGATTTCTTATGCTACCGTTGATGCAACAGGTGCAGAGCAATGTGCCGTCATTACAGCGCGTTTGAGCACAGTGAAAGCTTCTGAACTGATCTGGCCGGATGCAATACTGGAGCAAGAAAAGATGGAAGCTATTCAATCTTTAGAAGAGAACAACACCATTCTGTTGCGATAGGAGAATGCACACATGGATATGAATTTTTTTAAACATGATGCTTTCTCAAGCATTACAATGATGAAAGCCATTGAAAACTATGAGTTTCAACCGGGTCTTGTAAGCTCTCTCAATCTTTTTGAAGACGTTGAAACCAGCACCACAGTGGTTGGTATTGAACGGCGTGACAATACATTTTCGCTTATTCAAACCAGTGAACGCGGAGCCCCTTTAGCAGAAGGTGACAGAGACAGTCGTAATCTTCGGTTTTTCAAAACAACCCGTATTGCCAAAAGTGATACTGTGAAATCAGAAGAAATCCAAAACCGGCGTGAATTTGGTACAGAAGATCAGTTAGAGACGGCAATGAAATATATTGCCAGAAAACAAAAGAAACTGATTTCTGAAATCGAATTGACATGGGAAAATATGCAGCTTGGTGCTGTTCAAGGTGTTGTCCTTGATGCTGATGGTTCGGTGATTGTCGATTGGTACAAAGAATGGGAAATTACCCCACCAAAGCCAATTGACTTTAAACTGGAGAGTGAAACAACCAATGTTGCTGATAATGTTGATCAGGTCATTATGAGAATGATTGAAGCTTCAAAAGGAGCATTTTCTGACCGTTCACGGATTATTGGACTTTGTGGGAATACGTTTTTTTCTAAGTTGAAAAACCATAAAACAATTCGTGAAACCTATTTAAACACAGCCTTAGCTCAGACACTCAATAGCGCAGGAGGTGTTGCAACACCAAGTGCTCTTGGTACGGGGAGCTTTGGGAGTTTTGATTTTGCCGGTATCACTTTTATCAATTATCGCAGTATTCATAACTATAATGTGAGTGCAAAGGCTGGAACAAAGCGTGCGATAGGAATTAAGCCTGATGAATGTCAATTCTTTCCTGTTGATGCGCCTGGCGTATTCCAGAAAACCTTTGCACCTGGGGAAAGCTTAGATTTTGCCAACACGGTTGGAAAACCTCTCTACACGATGCTGATCGTCGATCACGACCGTAATGCATGGGTAAAGCCTGAAGTCTACAGCTATCCGCTTTACATTTGCACACGTCCTGAAATGCTGTTCAAAGCCGTCATTGGAGGGAAATAACATGCTATGGCACGGGCTGCTCAACACAATGGTAAAAGAGGTACGCAACACCTTTGGGCAGCCCGTCATCTATACG
>NZ_JBTTDI010000029.1:0-6319 GCF_055796185.1 Bartonella sp. P12B
CTCCCTAATAAATAAAGCTGAGAACCATTTACCGCTTCAGTTGAGTCTTGTGAAAGACTACCAGCAGCAACAGCCAAAAGATTCCGAGGCTTACCTTCACCATTCATAAAACTTACTCTGGTTGCTGATGACTTTGGAGAAATAGATATCATAGGCTCATCATTCTCTCGGGCTGCCCGATTGAATGCTCGTGTAGGGGATAAGTTTCTCATAAAGGGGAAGCTGTTTGTATTCTCAGGTTGATCATCACTTTGAGAGAGTTGCTCGTGTTTTTCCCCAAGAGTAGGGGTTTCTTTTATCTCTACAATCTGGTTATTCAAAGTTGTGAAAGTACTCTTAACACCAGAAAATGTATCTGCTCCATTTTTAGAACTTTCCACTCCTGCAAAAGCAGTATCAAAAGCAACTTTAGTCTGAAACTTAATATTAGGTGTTAAGTTTTTGAAGGAATCTTCATCCCCCATAAATACAGAACCAGTATCTCTAGACTCTTTATTATCAACTCTATCGACAGGTGGAATACCTTTAAGCACATTTGTACCACCACTAAAACCGTTTGATAAGTTATTAAAAACCTGAGTATGAGCAGAAACAGGAGAAATATTTGATAAGAGAAGAATTCCTGAAACCAATGAAAGCGCTTTAATAAAAAGTAAATGATAAAGCGAGCAAGAACTTTTAAAATTACTCACCACAGGCGCTTTTGGTGTGGTATATAATTTTTTCATAACAAATTCTCCAAAAATATATTCAGAACATTAAAAAGACATATTTCAGCGCTAAAGGTAGCGTGGGGATGTTTTTTTCTCATTCTCTATAAGGTTTAGATGCCGTAGAGGCAGGTAGTGGTGGTTGGTTAATAATTTGGTTGATGGGGTTTTGTTTTTTTGCCTCTAAGTTGAGTGCATGTTTTTTTAGGTAACGTAGCTCATTTTATTTGTTTAAGAAGCATGGGGAGCGTTGGTGCTTATTGTATTTTGTTGTAATGAATAAGCGGAGTGCCCTTGCGTTTTAGAGCTCTCTTTTTCAAAGAGAAGAAAGTGGAAATTGTTGTGTGATGTTTTTATGATCATCCGCACCTCCCCTTGCGATAACTTTTTATCAAAATGAGTCTTATTGATGACTCCATTATCTTGTTATAGACTATTGAGAGGAATAGCAAGAAGAAAATGAATTTAATTATTTTTACATAATGAGTCTTTCTGATTTATAAGATCGTGAAGTGCTTCTATAATCTTAAAATTCATAGCTTCATCGCATAGGTTGCAGACTTATAGAGAGGTTTTGTTACAGAGTTTTTGAGGGCTCTCATTTTGGTCAAAATGAGTCTTATTAATAATTGCAGCTATTGCGTACTTCGTGAGTACTCCTGCTGAAATAAATAATGAAATAGAATTTTTGATTTTTTTAGCGTATCCCCCCAATGGATATTCTCTCTTAATGAAATTATAGAATGTACGTCTTTAAGTTATGATATGATTACGTACCCTCTCAATTTATCTTAGAGAGACTACTCTGCATTTGTAAAATTTTTGTTAAAGTGCTTCACTTCTTAGTCAGTGAAATCAGTCTTTGTAAAATTATTCCTATAGAATATAGTGTTATGAAATTTTACGTACCACTCTATAACTTTCTCTGTAAAATATTACTTCTCTGTAATATAAAATTTCGCCCTTGCCTGATTAGGCAAGGGCGAAATTTTGGTTAAATTACAGTTTTTTTGTATTAGCTGGTGTTATTTTAATTTTAGCGTTATTCCACCACCTACTCCCCACTGCCCCCCAGCACTGGTTGCTGATAGATTAGAACGAATCTTGCCATCTTCAGAGGTATACCCAGCACCAAAAGCAATTGCAGATTGGCCGCGCCATAAACCGCCACCAAATGAAACACTCAAAGATCCTGGATCATCAAAGTAACGTAAGTTAGAGACCGCCAAACCAATCGCTGCTGCTTGTCTTGCTTCTTTGCGGACATTCTTAATATCATAACTTAATGCTTCAAATTTCTTATCTGTGTAAGATTTCGCCTCAGTAACGCCCTTGTTGACAAGAATTGCGGCTTGACTATCCGTATATTGCTTCGCATCCGAAAGAACTATCTTCATTTGATCTTCAGTGTACTTGTATACTTGACCACCGTTAACTGCTTTCTTAGAGTCTTTTTCAACTGGATTATCCTCTACCGCTAGATTGTTTATAGTGACTGGCTCACTCTCATTTCCACCTACTAACGTGATGCTATTGATCTTCTGTCCATTATTATCTGTGTTATAGGTAACAGCAATATCCGTTACTGCTTTAAGACCTTTTACATCTTGTTTAAGCTGAGATGCCTCTTGTTCAAGCGTTGTTGTTTGTTGCTTAAGCTCCTTTGTGGCGTCCTCGGCTTTCGTCGCCTTCTGATCAACGTCCCACACTTGACCAACAGTAGCTGCGTTGCTAGAACCTTCTGCAAGTTGGCCACCCGCTACATTTTCTATAGTGACTCCTTTCGTTGCATCTCCACCTACTAACTTGATGGCATTGCCTCTTCCAGTACCCTCGGGGTTTTTTTCATAGATAATAGCTTCATCTGTTGCTGTTTTAAGATCTTTTACCTGTTGGTCAATCGTATTTATCTTATTTTCAAACTCCCTAACCTTCTCATCTGCTATCCATGACTGACCACCATCAGAAGTTTCTTTCTTCTCAACAGTAGTAAGGCGGTCGTTGATAAGCTTCATACCGTTACTTACAGCATCAAATGCCGTCGCTACATCATTGCGTATTATATTGTCATCCACAGCACCATCTTTATTGAAGCCGAAAACCTTGAAGGTTGGAGCAACCCAAGCGTTATCTTCATACTTAGTGGTACCACCGAAATACTTAGCAATCTCAGTGTTCACCGCATAGAGTTGGCTACCACTGATTGCCTGAATTGAGTTAGAAGAAACCTCACCAGCAGCAACACCAGTAAGGATCCGTGGACCATTCACACCACCGAAATACACTTTCGGTAATGGTGATTCAAGATTAAACTTGAGAGCATCGGGATCCGGATCACCATTGCTCATAGGCGCGATTCTCATAAACATGCTTCTCATAAAAGGAAAGCCGTTTGTAACAATCTCTGACCCACCACCTTGAGTGGAGGCAGTTTTTAGATAACCTTCAGTAATAGGAGCGTTCTCTATTATATCAATAATCTGCTCATTCAAAGTTGAGAAAGCACTATTAACACCAGCAAATGCATCCGCGACACTGGTATAGCTGTGCTCAGTCTCATTACCATCCTTATCAAAGGCTTTAACTGTAAAAGTTGGACCTGACCATTTTCCCTTTTCATCATATCCAGCACCGCCGCCAAAATAACTTGCAAATGCCTGAGCCATAGAATAAAGCTGGCTACCATTTACTGCTTCGGTCGATGTTTTCGTAAATGCTCCACCCTTCACACCAGAGAGAATCCGAGGGGCGTTTGCGCTGTTGGCAATATCTATTCTATTGCCGTTTTTACTTCCACCAATCGTAATAAGCCCAACGCTATTTTGCTTAATAAAACTATCACCTGTCACCTTTTCGATCTTTTCATTAAGATTGGTGAAAGAACTACTTACACCCGTAAAGGCATCTGCAACATTATGATAGTCATGTTCAGTTCCATTCCCAGCCTTGTCAAAGACCTTAAGTGTAAAAGTAGGAGATATCCATTTTCCTTCTTCATCATATCCAGCACCGTCACTAAAATAGCTAGCAATTTCATTGCTCATAGAATAAATTTGAGAACCATTTACCGCATCCGTTGATATTGCCGTAATCGAACCAGAAGCAACACCAGAAAGAATCCGTTCCGCATTATGAACGTTTGCAATACTTACTCTCTCTCCACTCACTTGTCCACCAATAGTGATAAGTCCTGCTGTATCCTGCTTAACAAGACTATTAGCGGTCACATTAGTAGCTATATTTTCAATCTTTTTATCAAGACTGGTGAGAGAACCACTTACGCCCGTAAAGGCATCTGCAACATTATGATAGTTCTGCTCAGATCCATTACCATCCTCATCAAAAACTTTAACTGTAAAAGTAGGAGCTGTCCATTTTCCATCTTTATAGCCAGCTTTACCGCCAAAATAGCTAGCGATTTCATTGCTCATAGAATAAATTTGAGAGCCATTTACCGCATCCGTTGATGTTGCTGCAATCGAACCAGCACCAACACCAGAAAGAATCCGTGTCGCACCATTAACGTTTGCAATACTTACTTTCGCTCCACTTACTTGTCCACCAATGGTAACAAGTCCCGTATCATCTTGCTTAACAAGACTATTAGCGGTCACATTAGTGGCTATATTTTCAATCTTTTTATCAAGACTGGTGAGAGAACCACTTACGCCCGTAAAGGCATCTGCAACATTATGATAGTTCTGCTCAGATCCATTACCATCCTCATCAAAAACTTTAACTGTAAAAGTAGGAGCTGTCCATTTTCCATCTTTATAACCAGCTTTACCGCCAAAATAGCTAGCGATTTCATTGCTCATAGAATAAATTTGAGAACCATTTACCGCATCCGTTGATGTTGCTGCAATCGAACCAGCACCAACACCAGAAAGAATCCGTGTCGCACCATTAACATTTGCAATACTTACTTTCGCTCCACTTACTTGTCTACCAATGGTAATAAGTCCCGTATCATCTTGCTTAACAATCATATCAGACGAGATTTTATCAAGTTTCTTATCAATATCCTTCTTAAAAAATACAAAAATATTTCCCCAACTCGCAAGTGTACTATCTACCCCTGCAAACGCAGAGCCAACGTCTCTATATACACGGCCGTTAATCATATAGGTTGGTGCAATACTTTTAAGTATATTTGCACCACCACCAAAATACTGTGCTACATTACCCCACTTATCACAAGCAAAAACAGGAGAAGCACTTGATAAAAAGGCAGCTATTGAAACCAATGAAATTGTTTTAATAAAAGGTAAGCGATAAGGTGAGCAAGAGTTTTTTAAACTATTTACTGCTGGCACTTGTGGTGTGGTATATATTTTTTTCATAATAAGTTCTCCAAGTAAGAAAAGCATATTCTGGCGCTCTCTTGCTCCAGATGATATTTTTCTTGTTTTATAAAAGATTAGGGTTGCCATAATGGGAAAGGGGACTATCTACAGTATCAGTGATATTATGATTGGCATTCATTGATAGCCCAGTTAGAAAAGATTTAATTTTTTATGTATTTAAGGAGGTTGTTCTTTTTTCAGAAAAACCCGTCGACTTGACGATGAAAGAGAAATAGTTCGATATAGAAAAGCCATATTTTCGCCGTATTAAGTAATATATTGTAGGGGGCAATAGTGAATGTACATTGCCTAAAAAGAGCACTAAATTGTTTGCTGATGTAATCTAGGAAGTTTTTTGTAAAGCTATTACGCTTTTGTCATAGAAATAAGCGAGACGCTTCTGAACTTCAGAATCACGCTTCTTTAAAGTGAAGTGGAAATAGTTGTGTGATTTTTTCATATCTACCGCCCCCGCTGTGAGAAAGAACTCTTTTACTCAAATAGTCTTAAAGATCAGTCTATTTTCTATAACCTATTTAAAAAAAAAGCAAGAGAAAAATTAATTTTTTTAATAATCATTCTTTCTAAGTTATAAATTTTAAAACTCATACTCTTATTGTGTGCTCTGTAGATTCTTATAAGAGTAGTGTTATAGAGTTATATTTTTTTAAGTTCCTCATTTTGCTTAATTATTGCTACTGATCCATACAAAGAAAATAAATAGAGTAGTAAAAAGGGGATTTTTTTAATCATATCTTCCAACAGATATTTATATCAGTAAAAGTATCAAACATATAAACTAGGATATTGAGCGATTACGCTATCTATTACTTTATATAAAAATTACTCTGCATTTGTACATTTTTATTTCATGCGCTTTGTTTTAAACAAAATCATTCTCATTAAAATTATTCCTATGAAATAACTTATATGAGACCCCATAAGTATATTACTCTACGATTTTCTGTATATTACTCTCCTAAATATAGAATTTTTGCCCTTATCATAATTTATGACAAGGGCAAAAACATTTTGTACGGTTAGTTAAGAGTTACCCTTAGCCCTGCACCTACACCCCAATGACCTCCAGCACTGGTTGCAGATACATTCGTACGAATTCTTCCATTTTCGGAGGTGTAACCAGCACCAAAAGCAAAAGCAGATTGACTATGCCATAAACCCGTACCAAGTGAAATACTTAACTTTCCAGGTGTATCATCGTAACTTAAGTTAGAGACTGCCAAACCAATAGCAGCTGCTTGT
>NZ_JBTTDI010000003.1:0-244174 GCF_055796185.1 Bartonella sp. P12B
AAAACGCCTCTGTTATTAAGAGGTGTTTCTGCATGACAGGGAAATAAGAGAGCATGAACAGTCAAAATATCCGCATTCGCTTAAAGGCATTTGATCACAGAATTCTTGATACATCGACACGTGAAATTGTGTCGACTGCCAAGCGTACTGGTGCAAATGTGCGTGGTCCTATTCCGCTTCCAACGCGGATTGAGAAGTTTACAGTGAATCGTGGTCCGCACATCGATAAGAAGAGTCGTGAGCAGTTTGAAATGCGTACACATAAGCGTCTTCTTGATATTGTTGATCCAACACCGCAAACAGTGGATGCGCTTATGAAGCTCGATCTTTCTGCTGGTGTGGATGTAGAAATTAAGCTCTGAGGTTTGAGGACAGAAGGAACAGACCCGATGCGTTCAGGTGTAATAGCACAGAAGCTGGGCATGACCCGTATTTATAATGAAGCTGGTGAGCATGTGCCGGTAACAGTACTTCGTTTGGAGAATTGTCAAGTTATTGCTCAGCGTACAGTTGAAAAGAATGGTTATACTGCTGTTCAATTAGGTGTAGGCTTTACCAAGGTTAAAAATACTTCACAAGCTCTTCGTGGACATTTTGCTAAGGCTTCTGTTGAGCCAAAAGCAAAAATAGCGGAGTTTCGTGTAAGCCCCGATAATCTCCTTGATGTCGGTACTGAGATTACCGTGGAGCATTTTGTTCCAGGACAGAGGGTCGATGTGACTGGTACGAGTATTGGTAAAGGTTTTGCTGGTGTTATGAAACGGCATAATTTTGGTGGACATCGTGCATCGCATGGTAATTCAATCACACATCGTGCTCATGGTTCGACAGGACAGTGTCAAGATCCTGGTAAGGTTTTTAAAGGCAAGAAAATGGCTGGCCATATGGGGCAAGTTCGTGTGACGACGCAGAATATTGAGGTTGTTTCTACAGATATTGAGCGTGGTTTAATTTTGGTACGTGGTGCTGTTTCGGGATCTAAAGGTGCTTGGATTTTGATACGGGACGCTATAAAAAAACGTCTTCCTGATAATGTACCTAAGCCCGCTGGTATTCGCTGTCTTGAGAAAGAGAAAACGGAAATGGTTACTCCAGTGATGGAAACCTCTGTAACTGAGGGAGCTGAGTAATGGATCTTGTAATTAGAACCCTTGATGGAAATGAAGTTGGTAAGTTAAAGGTTTCTGAAGGTATTTTTGGTCTTGTTCCGCGTGAGGATATTTTGCAACGTGTTGTTCGTTGGCAACTTGCTCGTCGTCAACAGGGAACGCATCAATCGCAGGGACGATCTGATGTGTCACGAACAGGAGCAAAGATGTTTAAACAGAAAGGAACTGGGCGAGCTCGGCACTCATCTGCTCGTGCGCCGCAGTTTCGAGGTGGAGGTAAGGCGCATGGTCCTGTTTTTCGGAGTCATGCATATGATCTTCCTAAAAAGGTTCGTGCGCTCGGGGTGCGTCTTGCTTTGTCGGCAAAATTAAAAGCAAATAATTTAATTGTTGTTGATGATTTAAGTGTTAAGGATGCTAAAACGAGAATCCTTGTTTCTCATTTTTCTAAACTTGGATTTGATAATGCTCTTTTAGTTGGCGGCAAGGAGATTGATGTTAGTTTTTTTCGTGCAGCATCTAATATTCCTAATGTTGATATTTTGCCAATTCAAGGAATTAATGTTTATGATATTTTGCGTCGCAGCAAACTTGTTTTATCAAAAGCAGCTGTAGAGGCTCTTGAGGAGCGTTTTAGATGACAGACCTTCGCCATTACGATATAATTGTTAGTCCAGTTATTACTGAAAAGTCGACTATGATTTCTGAATATAATCAAGTTGCTTTTAATGTTGCGCCGAAAGCGACAAAGCCTGAGATTAAAGCTGCTATTGAAGCTCTTTTTAATGTTAAAGTTAAAGCGATTAATACGATAGTTCGTAAGGGCAAAGTAAAGCGTTTCAAAGGAATCGTTGGTCGGCAGAGTGATGTCAAAAAAGCGATCGTAACGTTGGCCAGTGGTCAGTCTATCGACGTTTCGACAGGTCTTTAAAGGGGCTCGGAGATAAAAACAATGGCACTTAAGCACTTTAATCCAACTACACCTGGGCAGCGTCAACTTGTTATTGTAGATCGCTCTTGTCTTTATAAAGGTAAGCCTGTAAAAACGT
Source organism: Bartonella sp. P12B (assembly GCF_055796185.1). Classification (NCBI taxonomy): domain Bacteria; kingdom Pseudomonadati; phylum Pseudomonadota; class Alphaproteobacteria; order Hyphomicrobiales; family Bartonellaceae; genus Bartonella; species Bartonella sp. P12B. Next base: position 2,159 of record NZ_JBTTDI010000003.1, read on the forward strand.
TGACAGAGGGACTATCGTCAAAGGGTGGACGCAATAACCGTGGTCGCGTTACTGCTCGTTTTCAAGGTGGTGGACATAAACGCAGCTATCGCTTTGTTGATTTCAAGCGTCTTAAACGGGATGTTACTGCAAAAGTTGAGCGTTTGGAATATGATCCGAATCGGACTGCTTTCATTGCGTTAATACGTTATGAGGATGGACAGCTAAGCTATGTCCTTGCACCACAGCGTCTTGGTGTTGGTGATTCTATTATAGCTGGTTCAAATGTTGATGTTAAACCAGGTAATGCGATGCCTCTTGGTAATATGCCGGTGGGTACGATTATCCATAATGTTGAAATGAAGCCGGGAAAAGGTGGTCAAATTGCACGTTCAGCTGGCACTTATGCGCAATTGGTTGGACGAGATCAAGGGATGGCTATTCTTCGTCTTAATTCTGGAGAGCAGCGTTTGGTATCTGGGAGTTGTTTTGCAACTGTTGGTGCAGTTTCAAATCCTGATCATGGGAATATTAATGATGGTAAGGCGGGGCGGTCGCGTTGGCGTGGTAGGCGTCCACATGTTCGTGGTGTTGCTATGAATCCTGTTGATCATCCACATGGTGGTGGTGAGGGTCGTACATCGGGGGGGCGTCATCCGGTGTCTCCTTGGGGTAAGCCTACAAAAGGTAAGCGTACCCGCTCCAACAAAGCCACTGATAAATTTATTATGCGTACGCGTCATCAGCGCAAGAAATGAGAAAGGTAGTCTGAAGTGGTTCGTTCAGTTTGGAAAGGTCCGTTTGTTGACGGCTATCTTCTTGGAAAAGCAGAAAAGGTCCGTGCAAGTGGGCGCAATGAGGTTATTAAAATATGGAGCCGTCGCTCTACTATTTTGCCGCAATTTGTTGGTTTAACTTTTGGTGTTTACAACGGTAATAAGCATATTCCTGTTTCTGTTTCTGAAGAGATGGTTGGGCATAAGTTTGGTGAGTTCGCTCCCACGAGGACTTATTATGGGCATGGTGCAGATAAAAAAGCGAAGAGGAAATAGGAATGGGAAAAGCTAAAGTTCCGCGCCAGCTTAAGGATAATGAAGCAAAGGCGGTTACGCGGACAATTCGTGTTAGTCCACAAAAGCTTAATTTGGTTGCTGCAATGATTCGTGGTAAAAGAGTTAATGTTGCGCTCGCTGATTTGACATTTTCACGGAAACGTATTGCTGAAACTGTGAAAAAAACTCTTGAATCAGCGATTGCAAATGCAGAGAATAATCACGATCTTGATATTGATTCGCTCATTGTTGCCGAATCTTATGTTGGTAAGTCGATTGTGATGAAACGTTTTCATGTTCGTGGTCGTGGACGCGCTAGTCGAATTGAACGTTCATTTTCGCATCTTACTATTATTGTTCGTGAAGTTACCGAAAAAGTGGAGGCTGCATAATGGGTCAGAAGATCAATCCAATAGGACTTCGTCTTGGAGTTAATCGGACTTGGGATTCCCGTTGGTATGCTGATAGTGGTGAGTATGGGCGTCTTCTTCATGAGGATTTAGCAATTCGTTCATATGTGCTTGAAGAGTTAAAGCAAGCGGCTGTTTCTAAGGTTGTTATTGAACGTCCTCATAAGAAATGTCGTGTGACGATTCATTCGGCACGTCCAGGCTTGATTATTGGTAAAAAAGGTGCTGATATCGAAAAGCTTCGTCGTAAGCTTTCGGAAATGACAAATGCTGAGGCTTCGTTGAATATTGTAGAAATTCGTAAGCCGGAAATTGATGCTACGATTATTGCACAGTCAATTGCTCAGCAATTAGAGCGTCGTGTTGCTTTTCGGCGCGCGATGAAGCGTGCAGTTCAATCAGCTATGCGTCTTGGGGCGGAAGGGATTCGTATCAACTGTTCTGGTCGTCTTGGTGGTGCTGAAATTGCTCGTATGGAATGGTATCGCGAAGGTCGTGTTCCACTTCATACCTTACGTTCTGATGTTGATTACGGTACGGCAGAGGCTAAGACTGCTTATGGTATTTGTGGTGTTAAGGTTTGGGTCTTTAAGGGTGAGATACTTGAACATGATCCGATGGCTTCGGAGCGTCGTGCTACGGAAGCTGATCATTCTGGTTCTTTATCGAATCGTCGCCGCGAAAATGCTTAGTTTTTGTGATTGAACTAAAATTTGGAGTAAAGAGCAATGTTGCAGCCAAAGCGCACAAAGTTCCGTAAGCAGTTCAAGGGCCGTATTCACGGTGTTTCGAAGGGTGGTACGGATTTGAATTTCGGTGCTTACGGACTGAAGGCTGTTGAGCCTGAGAGGATTACTGCCCGTCAAATTGAGGCGGCGCGTCGTGCGATTACACGTTACATGAAACGTTCTGGTCGTGTGTGGATTCGTATTTTTCCAGATCTTCCAGTTACATCTAAGCCGACTGAAGTTCGTATGGGGAAGGGTAAAGGAAGTGTTGATTATTGGGCTACTCGTGTTGCGCCTGGGCGTATCATGTTTGAGCTTGATGGGGTTCCTGAAGATGTAGCGCGTGAGGCATTAAGATTGGGTGCTGCGAAGTTACCTATTAAAACGCGTTTCATCCAGCGTATTGCTGAATAAAGAGGTAAAGCGATGAGAGCCACAGAGTTACGGGCGCAAACGCTCGACCAAATGAAAGATGAATTGGTTAAGTTGAAGAAAGAGCAGTTTAATTTGCGCTTTCAGAAAGCAACGGGTCAATTAGAAAAGACTGCACGTGTTAGGCAGGTTCGTCGTGATATCGCGCGTGTTAAAACTTTTCTTCGTCAGAAGATAAACGAAAGTAAGGTTTAAGGAAATAAGAGATGCCTAAACGCGTTTTGCAAGGTGTTGTCGTAAGCGACAAGAGCGATAAAACTGTAGTTGTTAAGGTGGAACGGCGTTATTCCCATCCACTTCTTAAGAAGACTGTTAGACAGTCTAAAAAATATAAAGCGCATGATGAGAACAATCAGTTTAAGGTTGGTGATCAAGTTTCTATTCAGGAATCTAAACCAATTTCGAAAGATAAATGTTGGATTGTTCTGAAAGGCAGTGTAGCGTAGTTCATTGGGTTTATTGTTATAAAATTTAACGGTGGATTTCTTTCTATTGGTAGTTTTTGGACAATAACTTTATTGTTATTTGGCAGGCAAATCCGGGTGTGTTAGAGACATAACCGGATATAAATGTTAAGAGAAGGTGGCCAGTCATGATTCAGATGCAAACAAACCTCGACGTTGCCGATAATTCTGGTGCTCGTCGTGTCATGTGCATCAAGGTGTTAGGCGGTTCAAAGCGAAAATATGCTTCGGTCGGCGACATTATTGTTGTTTCAGTCAAGGATGCTATTCCTCGTGGCCGTGTTAAAAAAGGTGATGTGATGAAAGCTGTGGTGGTTCGTACTGCTAAGGATATTCGTCGTGCGGATGGTAGCGTTATTCGTTTTGATAGTAATGCTGCTGTTTTAGTTGATAATAAGAAAGAGCCGATCGGTACACGTATCTTTGGACCAGTTCCTCGCGAACTTCGTGGTAGGAATCATATGAAGATCATTTCCCTCGCTCCTGAAGTGTTATAAGGAGTGGTTGTTATGCAAAAGATTCGAAAAGGTGATAAGGTCGTCGTTTTATCCGGTAAGGATAAAGGGTGTAGTGGTGAAGTAATTAAGGTGAATCCAAAGGAAAATAAAGCTTTTGTTCGTGGCGTTAATATGATTAAACGTCATCAACGTCAAACGCAAAAACAAGAGGCTGGTATTATCTCGAAGGAAGCTCCAATCCATCTGTCTAATTTGGCGATTGCTGATCCTAAAGATGGTAGACCTACCCGTGTAGGTTTTCGTATGAATGCAGATGGTAATAAGATTCGTTTTGCCAAGCGTTCGGGAGAGTTGATTAATGGCTGATGAAAAACAAGCACCGCGCATGAAGACGCATTATTTTGAAGTTGTTCGTAAAACGCTTCAAGAGAGGTTTAGTTACAAGAATGCGATGCAAATTCCGCGGGTTGATAAAGTTGTGGTTAATATGGGGATTGGTGAGGCAACTGCTGATTCTAAGAAGCCCTCTATTGCTGCTGGGGATTTGGGTTTGATAACAGGTCAAAAGGCTGTTGTTACTCGTGCACGTAACTCCATTGCGACCTTTAAGGTCCGTGAAGGAATGCCACTTGGGGCTAAAGTTACATTGCGTAAAGATCGTATGTTTGAGTTTTTGGATCGTCTTGTTACGATTGCACTTCCACGGGTTCGTGACTTTCGTGGTCTGAATCCCAAAAGCTTTGATGGTCATGGTAATTTTGCTATGGGTATTAAAGAGCACATTGTGTTTCCAGAGATCAATTATGATAAAGTTGATCAAATTTGGGGCATGGATATCATCGTTTGTACGACAGCGAAAACGGATGATGAGGCGCGTGAATTGTTGCGTGCTTTTAATTTCCCTTTTCGTTCGTAACGGCAAATGTAGCGAGGTAAGGTTATGGCCAAAGTAAGTGCCGTTGAAAAAAATAAGCATCGTGAAGTGATGGTAAAACGTTATGCTGCGCGTCGTGCGCGTTTGAAAGCGATAGTTATGGATCAGAAGCTTCCTCTTGAAGAGCGTTTTAAAGCTTCTGTTCAGTTAGCTAGGTTGCCACGTAATTCTGCTAAAGTTCGTGTTCGTAATCGTTGTGAGGTTTCAGGGCGTCCACGGGCTTATTATCGTAAATTAAAAATGTCGCGGATTGCATTGCGGGAACTTGGCTCTATAGGCCATATTCCAGGCATTGTTAAGTCTAGTTGGTAAGAGGAGTTTACTCAATGTCTCTGTCAGATCCTCTTGGTGATATGTTAACGCGTATTCGTAATGCACTTGGTCGTAAAAAAAACAAAGTGATTACGCCTGCTTCTAAGCTTCGTGCGCGCGTTCTTGATGTTCTTCATTCTGAAGGTTATATTCGTGGCTATAAGCAAATCGATTTAGGTGGTGGAAAGTCTGAAATTGAAATCGAGTTGAAGTATTTTGAAGGATTAGCTGCTATTCGTGAAGTTTCGCGTGTTTCAAAGCCTGGTCGTCGTGTATATGTTTCTGCTAAGTCACTTCCTCAAGTGGCAAATGGTCTTGGTATATCAATTTTATCAACCCCTAAGGGTGTTATGGCCGATCATGAAGCGCGTGAGCAAAATGTCGGTGGAGAGCTCCTTTGTCGTGTTTTCTAAGTAATGTTAAGAAAACAGAAAAAAAGTAGGTTAGAACAATGTCTCGTATTGGAAAAAAACCCATTTCAATTCCTTCTGGGGTTACCGCAACTGTTGAAGGGCAGTTGGTTAAGGCAAAAGGTCCGAAAGGTGAACTGAGTTATGTCGTTAATGATGAAGTTTTGGTGAAATTTGAGGAAAATGTTATAACGGTTTCACCTCGGGATCAGTCAAAAGAAGCGCGTTCTAAATGGGGGATGTCGCGGTCAATGATTGAAAATATTTTTTGTGGTGTGAAAGATGGTTTTGAAAAAAAGCTGGAGATCAATGGAGTTGGTTATCGTGCTGCTTTGCAGGGTAAAGACGTTCAGCTGTCATTAGGTTTTTCGCATGATGTGATTTATAAAGTGCCATCAGGGGTTACGGTTACGGTTCCAAAGCCTACAGAAATTGTTGTTTCTGGAATTGATAAGCAGCAAGTTGGGCAAGTCGCAGCAGAGATTCGCGAATATCGTAGGCCTGAGCCTTATAAAGGTAAAGGCGTAAAACACGCAGATGAGCGTATCTTTCGTAAAGAAGGTAAAAAGAAGTAAGGATTTTGTATTATGGTTTCATCTAAGGACATTATCCAGCGTCGTGCGCGCCGTGTTCGTCGTAGAATCAAAATGGTTTCTAGTGGGCGTTTGCGGCTTAGCGTTTATCGTTCAAATCAAAATATTTATGCTCAAATTATCGATGATTCGCGTGGGCATACCCTTGTTTCCGCATCTACTCTTGAAGGTGACTTGAAAAAGTCATTAAAAAGTGGGGGTGATAAAGATGCAGCTTTTGCTGTTGGTAAGTTGATTGCTGAACGTGCAAAACAGGCCGGTGTTAAGGAAGTTGTTTTTGATCGAGGGGCATATGTTTATCATGGTAGAGTAAAAGCCTTGGCTGAAGCTGCTCGTGAGAGTGGGTTGAACTTCTAGGGTATTTTATTGAGAAACTTAAGGAAGAAAATTTTAAGGTTTTTGGTATAAGTTCTTCTAATGTTTAGATAGAATTTTATTAGAGTGCTTCCGGAAAAGAAAAAGGAATGAGGAATGGCACAGAAAGAGCGTAGTGAGCGAGATGAGCGTGATGGTGAATTTGTCGATAGGCTTGTTCATATCAATCGTGTTGCTAAAGTTGTGAAGGGTGGTCGGCGTTTTGGTTTTGCTGCTCTTGTTGTTGTTGGTGATCAAAAAGGCCGTGTAGGTTTTGGTCATGGTAAAGCGCGTGAAGTGCCAGAGGCAGTTCGTAAAGCTACGGAAGCTGCAAAGCGTGGAATGATTTACGTTCCGCTGCGATCTGGGCGTACATTACATCATGATCTTGAAGGTCGTCATGGAGCAGGTCGGGTTTTGCTACGTTCAGCTTCTGCTGGTACCGGTATTATTGCTGGGGGACCGATGCGTGCTATTTTTGAAACTCTAGGTATGCAGGATGTTGTTGCGAAATCATTAGGATCTTCTAATCCTTATAATATGGTGCGTGCGACGTTTGATGCATTAAAACATCAAATGCATCCTAGAGATATTGCAGCTCAACGTGGTATCAAATATTCAACTTTGCAGGCACGGCGTCGGCATTTGGTTGATGCAGAAGGGTAGTTTCTGAGATTGTCAGAAAAGGAATTAGGAAATGGTTCAGAAAAAATCTCAGAGTGGTAAAACTGTGACGATAGAACAAGTTGGAAGTCCAATTCGGAATTCACAGATTCAGCGCGCAACCTTGAAGGGACTCGGGTTAAATAAAATACGGCGTCGGCGTGTTTTAGAAGATACCCTTTGTGTGCGCGGGATGATTGCTAAGGTTCGGCATCTTGTTCGTGTTGTAGATGAAGGTTAAAGGTTGCGGGAGTATAAGATATGAGACTCAATGAGCTGCGTGATCGCGAAGGCGCAACGAGAAATCGTAAACGTGTTGGGCGTGGGATTGGTTCTGGTACTGGTAAAACTGGTGGTCGTGGTGTCAAAGGACAGAAATCACGTTCGGGTGTTTCACTCAATGGTTTTGAAGGTGGGCAAATGGCTATTTATCGTCGTTTGCCAAAGCGTGGATTTAGGAATTTTTTTGCCAAAACGTATAATGAGGTTTCATTGGGACGTATTCAGTTGGCAGTTGATGCGGGTAAGTTGAATATTGAGAAGCCTGTTGATATCATTGCCTTGAAAGAGGCTGGGATTGTTCGTTGTATGAAGGGTGGGGTACGTCTTCTTTCTGATGGTGAGTTGAAAGCAAAAATTATAATTCATGTTTCTGGAGCTTCTGAAACTGCTCGTATTAAGGTTGAAAAAGCTGGTGGCCAAGTTGTTTTTCCTGAGGTTCTTTCGGCAAGCTAGCTTTGATATGGATGATGCTCTAGGAAAGCTTGTTTGCTTCAGTGAGGGTATTTTTTGAGGGTTATTGTTTTGGTTTGCATTTATTTATGTAAGGCGGTACAAATTTTAAGGGTTATGCTTCCGTGATTTAGAGAACTGAAGTGTGGATGGGAGACGTTTTATGGCATCAGCGGCAGAGCAATTTGCTTCCAATGTGAACTTTGGTACTTTTTCACGTGCAACCGAATTGAAAAAACGCATTTGGTTTACCCTTGCGGCGCTTCTTGTTTATCGCTTTGGTACTTATATTTCTCTTCCTGGTATCAATATTGATTCTTTACGGCAGACATTTGAACATCATGCCTCTGGTGTTTTGGGGTTATTTAATATGTTTGCTGGAGGCGCTGTTGGTCGTATGGCAATTTTTGCATTGGGAATTATGCCTTATATATCGGCTTCGATTATTGTACAATTATTAACTTCAGTTATTCCTTCGTTAGAAACCCTTAAAAAAGAGGGTGAACTTGGTCGTAAAATTATTAATCAGTATACGCGTTATGTAACAGTAGTCTTAGCGATTTTGCAAGCATTTGGTATCGCGGTTGCGCTCGAAACTGGTATAGGGACAGGGCTTCAAATTGTTGCTGAGCCGGGTCTTATGTTCCGTGTTTCTTCTGTTATTACCCTTGTTGGTGGAACGATGTTTCTCATGTGGCTTGGTGAGCAGATTACTTCACGTGGTGTTGGTAATGGAGTCTCTCTTATTATTTTCACAGGTATTGTTGCTAATCTTCCTTCTACTTTTGCTCAACTGTTGACCGCTCATAGTCAGGCTGATTTGTCAACTTTTTTATTAATAGGAATCGTTCTTATTGCGGTTTCTGTTATTGGAGTTATTGTTTTTGTAGAACGCGCACAACGGCGAATTCTCATTCAGTATCCAAAACGTCAGGTCGGTAATCAAATTTTTCAAGGTGATATGTCACATCTGCCTTTGAAATTGAATACTGCTGGTGTTATTCCGCCGATTTTTGCTTCATCTTTGTTGTTGTTGCCTGCAACGATTAATAACTTTTCTGATAAAATGCCTCAATGGATGCAGGCTATTTCTTATTCTCTTGGTCATGGGCAACCACTTTATATGATTGTTTATGCAATTTTGATGGCGTTTTTTTGCTTTTTTTATACAGCGATTGTATTTAATCCAAGTGATACAGCAGATCAGTTGAAAAAGCATTCTGGTTTCATTCCTGGCATTCGTCCTGGTGAGCGTACAGCTGAATATATTGATTATGTTTTGACTCGTATCACTGTTGTGGGGGCGATCTATATTATTTTGGTTTGTTTGTTGCCTGAATTTATGATATCTGCATTACAGGTTCCTTTCTATCTTGGAGGAACATCTTTGTTGATTGTTGTTACTGTTACGCTTGATACAGTTACTCAAATTCAGGGACATCTTGTTGCGCACCAATATGAAGGTTTGATTAAAAAATCAAAACTTCGTGGAGGTAGAAGGAATCGATGAGAATTATTCTTTTAGGACCTCCTGGGGCTGGGAAAGGTACGCAAGCGAAAATGTTGACCGAGGAGTATAATATTCCTCAGTTGTCAACAGGTGATATGTTGCGTGAAGTTATTGCTAAAGAGACAGAGATTGGCAAAAAAGCTAAAGATACTATGAGTTCTGGTGCTTTGATCTCCGATAGCATTGTTAATCAAATTGTATCGAATCGAATTGATGAAAGTGATTGTGTAAACGGTTTTGTTTTGGATGGCTATCCGCGAACTGTAGGGCAGGCAGAAGCATTACAAAGCATTTTGCAATCAAAAAATATGCGACTTGATGCTGTTATTGAGTTGCGTGTTGATGAGCATGCACTGATTGAGCGAATGAAGAAACGGGTTGAGCAGGCAATGGCTGCTGGTGAACAGGTTCGTCCAGATGATAATTCTGTTGCATTTACGAAGCGATTAGTGGAATATCGTGAAAAAACAATTCCTCTATCAAGATTTTATTCAGAAAGGGGATTGTTGAAGGTGATTGATGGAATGATTGATATCAGTGAAGTATCGCGCATGATTAGAGAATCTCTTCAATAATAATTTTTTTTTAGAAATAAATGAAAAGTGTTGACTTTTTTTGTAAGATCTATCAAAAGGATCTTAATTTATTTCAGTGAAATATTAGGATTCGGAGTATGTTTGTGCCGGGTCACTTTTCTGTAAAGTACATCAGGTGTTTTACGGCTAATGTCAATATAAACCAAGGAGAGTAGGCGTGGCTCGTATTGCTGGCGTCAATATCCCGACAAATAAGCGTGTAATTATTGCGCTTCAGTATATTCACGGGATTGGACCAAAATTTGCTCAAGAAATTACTAAAAAGGTTGGTATTCCCGTAGGGCGTCGTGTCCATGAGCTTTCTGATGCAGAGGTGTTGCAAATTCGTGAGGCGATAGATCAGGGCTATCAAGTTGAAGGTGATCTTCGGCGTGAAGTTGCTATGAATGTTAAGCGGTTGATGGACCTTGGTTGTTATCGTGGTTTGCGTCATCGTCGTTCTTTGCCTGTGCGCGGGCAGCGTACCCATACAAATGCGCGTACCCGTAAAGGGCCGGCTAAAGCAATTGCCGGCAAGAAGAAATAATAGTCTTTTTTTAAAAAAGGTTTGTTTTTTTACATTTTGTTTCTTGTTAGTTCATTTTAATAAGAACAAAGAAGGTGGAGCTGCTGGTGTTACGGCGGTGAGGAGATCGTTGAAAGGAAGATTATGGCCAAGGAAGCCACACGTGTTCGTCGTCGAGAGCGTAAAAATATCTCATCAGGTGTTGTTCATATCAATTCAACATTTAACAATACAATGATTACTATTACAGATGCGCAGGGAAATACTATTGCGTGGTCTTCTGCTGGTGCTCAGGGGTTTAAGGGGTCACGTAAATCTACGCCCTTTGCAGCTCAAGTTGCTGCGGAAGATTGTGCTAGAAAAGCGCAAGAGCATGGTATGCGTTCTTTGGAAGTTGAAGTTTGTGGGCCTGGGGCAGGTCGTGAGTCTGCTTTGCGTGCGTTACAGTCTGTTGGTTTTATTATTACTTCTATTCGTGATGTAACACCAATTCCTCATAATGGATGTCGTCCGCGAAAAAGACGGCGTGTTTAATTGGGTGTTGTTTTTTGTTGTCAGAGACTCCTCTGATGTTCACATTGGTCGTTACGATTGAATGGTAGCGGAACTAAAGAACGGGAATAAAAATATGATCCAGAAAAACTGGCAGGAACTGATAAAACCCAATAAGGTTGATTTTTTTGCACATGATAATCCAAATGTTGTGAGCATGGTTGCAGAGCCTCTTGAACGTGGTTTTGGTTTAACATTGGGGAATGCACTCCGTCGTGTGTTGTTGTCGTCACTTCGTGGTGCCGCAATTACTGCTGTACAGATTGATGGAGTGTTACACGAATTTTCATCAATTTCAGGTGTTCGTGAAGATGTTACAGATATTATTCTTAATATCAAAGAGATTGCATTGCGCATGGAAGAAGAGGGTCCTAAACGTGTTGTTATTTGTAAAGAGGGCCCTGGTGTTGTGAGAGCTGGAGATATCAATGCTGTTGGAGATATGAAAATTCTGAATCCGGAGCATGTTATCTGCACCCTTGATGAAGATGCTGAGATTCGTATGGAGTTTATTGTCAATACAGGGAAAGGATATGTTCCGTCTGATCGTAATTGTGCTGACGATGCGCGGATAGGTCTTATTCCTGTTGATAGTCTTTATTCACCAATTCGTAAGGTCTCTTATAAAGTAGAAAATACACGTGAAGGGCAGGTTCTGGATTATGACAAATTGACGCTTACGCTTGAAACAAATGGCGCCGTGAGTGGGGAGGATGCTGTTGCTTATGCAGCACGTATTCTTCAGGATCAGTTGTCGTTGTTTGTCAATTTTGAGGATCCGCAGAAGCAAGCCGCTGAAGAGCCTGATTCAGAGCTTGCTTTCAATCCAGCGCTTCTCAAAAAAGTGGATGAATTGGAACTATCTGTTCGCTCAGCAAATTGTCTTAAGAATGACAATATTGTCTATATTGGTGATCTTATCCAAAAAACAGAAGCTGAAATGCTTCGGACACCAAATTTTGGACGAAAATCGTTAAATGAGATTAAAGAAGTTTTGGCATGTATGGGATTACATCTTGGTATGGAAATTTCGGCATGGCCACCGGAAAACATTGATGATCTTGCTAAACGCTATGAAGATCAGTATTAAAATTTAGAATTTAAGGAGAGAACTCATGCGCCATAGTAAGTCAGGTCGCAAGTTGAACCGGACTGCCAGTCACCGTAAAGCGATGTTTGCTAATATGGCCGTTTCGCTGATTGAGCATGAGCAGATTGTGACAACGTTACCAAAGGCTAAAGAAATCCGTCCTATTGTTGAAAAACTTGTTACACTTGGTAAACGTGGAGGATTGCATGCACGTCGGCAAGCTATTGCCGCACTTCGTGATGTGGATAAAGTTGCAAAATTATTTGATACGCTTGCGCCGCGTTATGCGTTGCGCAACGGTGGGTATTTGCGTATTATGAAAGCGGGATTTCGTACCGGTGATAATGCCCCTATGGCTGTTATAGAATTTGTTGATCGTGATGTTGAGGCAAAGGGCGCTATAGACCGTGTGCGTACGGAAAGTGTTGCAAATGAAAAAGAAACTTCTTCATAAAGAGAGAGTATTTTTCTTTTTGTTAAGTTTTAAAAAGCCGCCTTTTTAGGGCGGTTTTTTGTGGATGTTTTGGAGTTAACTTGACTTAAAAATATACATGGTGAGAAGATTATAGAATGTTGAATTATTTTATAATATTTATTGTTCGTATGGTTGTTTTTCTTCTTCATTATAAATATTAATAAAAATTCTTAGCTTATGGAGGATGAGAGGGTTTCTTATCTTATTAACATTAAAGAGTGGATTGGTTTTTAAGGAGTGAGTCATGAGGTATTCTCTTTTGGCGGGTCTTTTTTTCGCTATTATGGTACAGATGTCCTTTCATTGTGCGTATGCTCAAATTCCACAAACACAAAAAGAAATTACTCTTTCATTTTCTCCTCTCGTTAAAAAGACGATTCCATCTGTTGTGAATATTTATGCAGCGCGGCAAATTAGAGCGCGTTCGCCTTTTGAAGGAGATCCCTTTTTTGAGCAATTTTTTGGTCGATTCCAAAATAATCGTCCCTTGCGTAGACAATCTTCATTGGGATCAGGGGTGATTGTTGATGCACGTGGTTTGATCATTACTAATTATCACGTTATTAAGGATGCAGATGAAATTAAAGTTGCTCTTTCTGATGGACGTGAGTTTGAAAGTAAGGTTAAGTTAAGAGATGAAGAAACAGACATTGCTATTCTTGAAATTGATGCAAAGGGAGCTCAGTTTCCTATTCTTTCTTTAGGAGATTCTGATGCCGTTGAAGTTGGCGATCTTGTCTTAGCAATTGGTAATCCTTTTGGTGTTGGTCAAACAGTTACAAGTGGTATTGTTTCAGCCCAAGCACGGACACGTGTTGGCATTTCTGATTTTGACTTTTTTATTCAAACAGATGCTGCCATTAATCCAGGAAATTCTGGTGGAGCTTTGATTGATATGAAAGGACAATTAATAGGGATTAATACGGCTATTTATTCGCGTTCAGGTGGTTCTGTAGGGATTGGTTTTGCTATTCCATCAAATCTTGTAAAAGTAATGCTTGATACTGTGAAACGTGGTGGGAAATATTTTGTGCCACCTTATATTGGTGCATCTTTTCAAAATGTTACACCTGATATTGCTGGGGGCTTAGGTTTAGAACGTCCCTATGGTGCTCTTGTTATTGAAGTTATCGAAAACGGTCCAGCGGCCAAAGCTGGTTTGAAAGTAGGCGATGTTGTTTTGAGTGTGCAAGGGATGCGCGTTGATAGTCCAGACGGTCTTGGATATCGTTTGATGACAGCTGGTGTTGGGCACAGCCTTGTTTTAGAATATTTACGAAATGGAAAATTTTTAAAAACACAAATAACCATTTCATCGATACCGGAATCTGCATTTTTAAAATCTGAAAAAATTATTGATGAGGGGCCTCTTTCTGGTGCTGAAGTCTTAGATTTAACACCGCAAAATAGTCGACGTTTTCATCTTCCAATTTCTGCAAGAGGTGTTGTCATTACCAATATTGATGAAATGAGTAATGCTGCTGGAATTTTTCGGCCCAGAGATATTTTGCGTGTTATTAATGGTCATAAAATTCAAACAGTTAGTCAGTTAAAAAAGATTCTTATGCAAGGTCGTCCGCGTGTTTGGCAATTGGAGTATGAACGTGATGGTATGTATATTCGCCAATTTATTCGCTGAGGTTTTTTTTGAATAAAGATTTTTTTACTTCGTCTTTTGATTTTCAAGTTAATAAAAATCGGCCACTTGCGGAAAAATTGCGTCCACATTCTCTCAGTGAAGTCATGGGACAAAATCACTTGATTGGAGAAAACGGGGTGCTTTCACGTATGCTAGCAGTCGGTTCGATACATTCGATGATTTTTTGGGGACCTCCAGGCACAGGGAAAACAACGGTTGCGCGCTTGTTAGCGACTGAAACAAATTTTGTTTTTGAGCAAGTTTCTGCTATTTTCACTGGTGTTTCTGAGCTCAAAAAAATTTTTGAAGTTGCTCAGACTCGTTTTATGTCTGGATGCCAAACACTTTTGTTTGTCGATGAAATTCATCGATTTAATCGTGCGCAGCAGGATAGTTTTCTTCCTGTTATGGAGGACGGGACGATTATTCTTATAGGGGCAACGACGGAAAATCCTTCCTTTGAACTTAATGCGGCCCTTCTTTCTCGTGCACGTATTTTGACATTTCTTCCACATAATAATGAAAGCTTGCACATGCTTTTGAAGCGTGCTGAAGAAGTGCAGGGGAAATCTCTTCCTTTGGATGATGATGCTAGAGATGTTTTAATTGGGATGTCTGATGGTGATGCGCGGGCAGTATTAACATTGGCAGAGGAAGTTTGGTGTCTTGCACAACCGGGAGAGATCTTTGATGCTGTCTCTTTGCAAAAAATAATTCAGCGTCGTGCTCCCATTTATGATAAAGGAAGAGAGGGGCATTATAATCTTATTTCAGCGTTGCATAAGTCAGTTCGAGGATCTGATCCTGATGCCGCCCTTTATTATTTAACACGAATGTTTGATGCCGGAGAGGATCCTCTTTATATTGGGCGAAGATTGGTTCGTATGGCTGTTGAGGATGTTGGTTTGGCAGATCCGCAAGCCCTTGTCATTTGTAATGCGGCAAAGGATGCTTATGATTATTTAGGATCACCTGAAGGAGAATTGGCTTTGGCGCAGGCATGTCTTTATGTTGCGACCGCACCAAAATCAAATGCAACATATCTCGCTTATAAAGCAGCTATGCATTGTGCGCGCAAAAATGGTTCTTTGCCTCCCCCTCAGCATATCCTTAATGCCCCTACAAAATTTATGAAGGAAGAAGGATATGGGCACGGTTATCGCTATGATCATGATGAACCAGATGCTTTTTCAGGACAAGAGTATTTTCCTGAAAAACTTGGGCGCCAGATCTATTATCAACCACGAGAACGTGGTTTCGAGCGCGAGATTGCGAAGCGCCTTGAGTGGTGGAAGCAATTGCGCAAAAAACGAGCCAATCAAAAGTGAAATTTTAGTTGAAAAATTTTTTATCGGTTTTGGGCTTACTTTACAAAAGTTATCTCATTACAATCTCCTGTTGATGGTCTCAATCATGTCTTAAGCGCTTGTTATTTTTGTAGAATAAAAAATTGTATCAAGATTTCTATACACTTAAAATTCAAATTTAAAAAATGTTTGTCTCGTTTTAATTCTCTGATTGTTTTGTATTTATGATTTCAGTTGTATGCGATGTCGTGTAATTTTGATTGATGATGGTTTTTTTATCAAGAGCGCGAAAGTGGTTAAATGCTAGGGATTTTTTTAGTGTGTATAAAGAAGGATGAGAGAGGCTTTGTATAAAGTTTATGTTGAAATTTACATTGTTTCTTTTCTCGAGGAAGGCTATAACTGTATCGAGTTTTCTCCTTTATATAGGGGGAGTAGGGGAAGTCTATTGCGTGCTCTAAGTTTAAAGAATTTAAGTTCTTTATCTTAGATGGGGTTTGTCTTGTAGATGCGGTATGGAAATGGAAATAGTCTGTGAAAATCTAAACTCTAGACTTTAGTTAACCAAAAATAACAGTGTACATTGAATATTGGATTATTATGAATTGATCAAGGATATTATCGTGGATAAAGCAAAAGCTCTCGATGCAGCTCTCTCTCAAATTGAACGTGCTTTCGGTAAAGGCTCTATTATGCGTCTTGGGCAAAAAGAACAGGTCGTTGAAATTGAGACGATTCCAACAGGTTCATTGTCCTTGGATATTGCATTGGGTGTTGGTGGATTACCGAAGGGACGTATTATTGAGATTTATGGTCCAGAAAGTTCTGGAAAAACAACATTAGCTCTTCATGCTATTGCTGAGGCTCAGAAAATTGGTGGAATTTGTGCTTTTATTGATGCGGAGCATGCTCTTGATCCTATTTATGCACGTAAGCTTGGTGTTGATTTAGAAAATTTGTTTATTTCTCAGCCAGATACTGGTGAACAGGCATTGGAAATTACAGAAACATTGGTTCGTTCTGGTGCTGTTGATGTGCTTGTTGTTGATTCCGTAGCAGCTTTAACACCACGTGCAGAAATTGATGGTGAGATGGGGGATGCTTTACCTGGGTTACAGGCACGGTTGATGAGTAAAGCATTGCGAAAATTAACAGCAGCAATTTTTCGCTCTAATTGCATGGTTGTTTTTATTAATCAAATTCGCATGAAGATTGGTGTTATGTTTGGTTCTCCAGAAACAACAACAGGTGGGAACGCCTTAAAGTTTTATGCTTCTGTTCGTTTAGATATTCGCCGTATTGGATCTATTAAAGATCGGGATGCGATTGTTGGTAATCAGACACGTGTTAAAGTGGTGAAGAATAAACTTGCACCTCCATTTAAACAGGTTGAGTTTGACATTATTTACGGTGAGGGTATTTCCAAAGTAGGTGAGTTGATTGATTTAGGTGTCAAGGTTGGTATTGTAGAGAAATCTGGCGCGTGGTTTTCTTATAATTCTCAACGATTAGGACAGGGGCGAGAAAATGCCAAGCAGTTTTTACGTGAACACGCAGAAATAGCTGCAGAAATCGAGACGGCTTTGCGTCAAAATGCTGGTTTGATTGCAATTGAATTGTTAGAAAATGTAGGATCAGAAAATATAGAAAACGATGAAACAATTTGAATGCACGTTTGTTAAATTTTTTAAGTATAAGATCGTTTATTCTTTGTTTTTTAACATTCCACTTTTTGATTAAATGGACTCTAAGGATTACGAAGAGTTTATTTAATGAGAGTGGGAGGTTTTTATAATTTTGTACTGTCCACTGCAGGTATCCATATGAATAGCGTTAATAGCATACGGTCAACTTTTCTAGATTATTTTCATCTTAATGAGCATGAAGTTCTGACCTCTAGCCCACTTGTTCCACGTAATGATCCTACACTCATGTTTACAAATGCAGGAATGGTGCAGTTTAAAAATGTTTTTACGGGACTTGAACAGCGTTCTTATAAAAAAGCCGCAACAGCACAAAAATGTGTCCGTGCCGGTGGAAAGCATAATGATCTTGACAATGTTGGTTATACGGCACGCCATCATACATTTTTTGAAATGCTGGGTAATTTTTCTTTCGGTGATTATTTCAAGGAAGAAGCTATTTTTTTATCATGGAAGCTTTTAACAAAAGAATTTTGTCTTCCAAAAGATAAGTTGTTAGTGACGGTTTATCATAGTGATGATGTGGCTGCTGAATTGTGGCGTAAAATTTCAGGACTTCCAGATGAAAAGATCGTCCGTATTGCGACGGCTGATAATTTTTGGGCAATGGGGGATCTAGGTCCTTGCGGTCCTTGTTCGGAGATTTTTTATGATCATGGTGATAAAATTTGGGGAGGGCCACCTGGAAGTGCTGACGAAGATGGTGATCGCTTTGTTGAGATTTGGAATCTTGTCTTTATGCAGTACGAGCAAGTGAGCAAGGAAGAGCGTATTGAGTTGCCTCAGCCTTCTATTGATACAGGTATGGGATTAGAGCGCATTGCTGCTGTTTTACAAGGTGTTCATGATAATTATGACATTGATCTTTTTCGTACATTAATGAGTGCTTCACAAGAGATAACAGGAGTTAAAGCAACGGGTGATTTTGTTGCCAGCCATCGTGTGATTGCGGATCATCTTCGCGCATCTGCCTTTTTGATTGCAGATGGTGTTCTTCCTTCCAATGAAGGAAGGGGGTATGTTTTACGTCGTATTATGCGTCGTGCTATGCGTCATGGGCATCTTCTTGGTGCTAAAGAGCCGTTAATGTGGCGACTTTTGCCCACGTTAATTCGTGAAATGGGGCAAGCTTATCCTGAATTGGTGCGTGCTGAATCTTTGATTTCAGAAACTTTAAGGTTAGAAGAAACGCGGTTTCGTAAAACTCTTGAACGGGGACTTGGTTTGTTGAATGAAGCAAGTACTCATCTCAAAGAAGGGGATCATTTTAATGGTGAAGTTGCCTTCAAGCTTTATGATACCTACGGTTTTCCGCTTGATTTAACACAGGATGTTTTGCGGCGGCGTGGAATAATTGTTGATATTGATGCCTTTGATAAAGCGATGGCATGTCAGAAAGCAGAAGCGCGTGCTCATTGGTCTGGTTCTGGGGAGGTTGTAACAGAAAAGATCTGGTTTTCCATTCGTGATCAGGTGGGAGCTACAGAGTTTTTGGGTTATGAAACAGAAAAAGCTGAAGGCGTTCTTACCGCTCTTGTGTGTGATGGTAAAATTGTTGATCATATTTCTTCGGGGCAGAAAGCCATTCTTGTTGCGAATCAAACACCTTTTTATGGTGAATCTGGGGGACAGATTGGTGATAGTGGTATTATTTCTGGTGAAAATTTTGTTTTTGAGGTGCATGATACTCAAAAAAAAGGTGATGGTGTTTTTATTCATATTGGAGAGATTAAATCTGGTCAGGCAAGGATCTCTGATTGTGTGGAATTAGCTGTTGATGTTGTTCGTCGTAGAAAAATTCGCGCAAATCATTCCGCTACTCATTTATTACATGAAGCTTTGCGTCAAACATTGGGATCTCATGTTACACAAAAAGGTTCTCTTGTCTTACCCGATCGGTTGCGTTTTGATTTTTCCCATCCAAAATCCGTTTCTTTAGAAGAATTGAAGGAAATAGAAGATTTAGCAAATGATGTTGTTTTGCAAAATAGTGAGGTAAAAACACGCCTTATGCTCGCGGATGATGCAATTTCTGAGGGTGCAATGGCATTATTTGGTGAAAAATATGGTGATGAAGTTCGCGTTGTTTCTATGGGTACTCAGCTTGAACAGGAAGAATCAAAAAGTCACTGGTCAATTGAGCTTTGTGGAGGGACGCATGTAGAGAGAACAGGGGATATTGGTTTGATTCATATTGTTTCTGAAAGTTCTGTAGCAGCAGGAGTGCGTCGTATTGAGGCTTTAACAGGCACAGCAGCACGCCTCCATCTTAAGCGCCAAGATGAGCGTATGCATGAGATTGCAGGCCTTTTAAAAACTTCCCCTACTGATGTGGAAGAACGGATTCAGGTTTTGCTTGATGATCGTCGTAAACTTGAAAAAGAGTTGAATGATGTACATAAGAAAATGCTGCTGAGTGGGGAGATGATACAAGGTGGTCAAGAAGATGTTAGCATCATCAATGGCATATCTTTTATGGGACATGTTATGAATAATGTTTTACCGCGGGATCTTAAGGCATTGGTGGATTCTGGAAAAAAACAGATTGGGTCTGGAGTCATTGCTTTTATTACTGTTTCAGAGGATGGTAAGGGGAGTGCTGTTGTTGGTGTTACAGATGATTTAACGGATAAGTTGAATGCTGTTAATTTAGTACGTATTGTTTCCGGTGTTCTTGGTGGTCAAGGTGGTGGTGGTCGCCCTGATATGGCGCAGGCTGGCGGTCCTGAAGGGAATAAGGCTGATGAGGCACTCGCGGCACTAAAAACCGCTCTTGAAGGATAATTTCTGATTGGTTATATTGTTTCTTAGATTCGAGATCTCTTAAAGAGAGGAGGGGGACTTACAGATTCTATGAAGCTATGGCTTTATGCAAGGGGATTACATTTTCATCGTTTTCTATTGTTGATTGATTGAATGTTAAACCGCTGGTTTCTAAGAGTTTATAGAAGCGGCCACCTTTATCGATCAATTCTTGAAAGTTTCCTTTTTCAATTAGGTGACCATTTTCTAAAAATAGCACAATATCAGCATCGCGTATTGTTGAAAGGCGATGCGCTATAATAAAAGTAGTACGATTACGGCTTATGCAATCAAGAGCCTTTTTTACATATGCTTCTGTTTCGATATCAAGAGCACTTGTTGCTTCATCTAAAATAAGAATGGGCGCATTTTTTAAAACAGCGCGTGCGATTGCTAATCTTTGCCTTTCTCCTCCTGACAATTGAGACCCTCGTTCACCAACTATTGTGTTGTAACGATCGGTTTTTTTCAGAATAAAATCATGAGCAGAAGCTATTTTTGCTGCTGCATAAAGTTCCTCATCTGTTGCTGTTGTTTTCCCTATTGAAATATTGTCATGAATACTTCGGTTAAAAAGGCAGGCATCTTGAAACACGGTTGCTAAAGATTTGCGTAAGGATTCACGATTAACAGAGCGTATATTTATTCCATCAATGGTGATATATCCAAATGTAGGGTCATATACACGTTGTAATAAATTGATTAATGTTGTTTTCCCAGCACCTGTTGGTCCTACAATTGCAACAGTTTGTCCTGTTTTAACTTCAAAGGAAATGTCGAAGATTCCCTGAGAAGAATTAGGAAATTTGTAACTAACATGATGAAATTGTATAGAGCCTTTAACATTTTGGAGAGAAGGTAAATTTTCAGGTTCGCTGATATGAAAAGTTGAGTCCTCCATTGAAAAGAATTCTTGTAGTTTTGCTTGTGAAGATACAGTTAAATTAATAAAATTACTCATTTGATCTAAACGGCTAATCATTAATTGTGCAAATCCGACAAAGGCAACAACTTCACCTACACGTAATTGGCTTTTTGCTACAAAAAAAGCTCCAAGGAGAAGAACACAAACTATTGAAATGGTTGAAGCCATTCGGTTTAAGCCACTGGCAAGAGCCCACCAATTGAGAACAGGGTTTTGTGCTTGTAGAAGATCGTTTGTATGCTGGTGCAATGCTAAGGTTTCTTCCTTTATTCGATTATAGCTTTGTACAATGGAAACGTTAGAAATTGAATCACTGATATGCTTAAAAACATTATGATGATAGCATTCTACAGCAGCTTGTCCGTTTTTTGTTTTGCGCATCACTAAACGTGCAATCAAGACATAGATAATGGCAAGTATTACCAAGACTGTTGAAAGACGCCAATTCATGTTAAAAGCTATAGGAATAAGAACGCATAATGCGACAAGAGTTGAAAGATGTTGACGCATAAAGTCAAGCCATAGGGTTGACAGAGAGTCTACAGCGCGCAAAAGTATATGAAGAGCATTAGAAGTTCCACGTTGTTGATGCCAAGTTAAAGGCATGGTGATGATACGCTCAAAAGATTCAGTTAAAACAGCTAAGCGGCGTCTATGGACTAAGCGATCAGCGCTGCGAGCAACAAGGACATAGGCGATAATATGAGAAATACCAAAACACACCCAAATTGTAAGGGTCGAGATAATAGCTGTTTTTTCTGTGATAGAGTCAATGACGCGTCCAAATAAAATAGGTTCTGCAATAGTAATAATAGCTAGCATAATATTAGCGGTACAGATTAAAATAGATGCCTTTTTTTCTTTGTTTAGATAGTTAAGAACACGAGCATATGTTTTGAATAAGGACACAGATGATTATCTCCACGAGCTATTGCAAGGTTATCGATTTTTGTACGCTAGGCTTTGAGCTAATAAAATTTGAACAGTAAGAAAATGCAATTTTGAATACTAACTGTAATATGGTGTGATAAAGCCAATCCTATGGGATATAGATTTTTGTCTTTTTAAAGAGGAGAGAAAGAGTTGATAGATAAAATTATATTGGCGAGGAAGTTTTCATGGCAGGCGTAAAAATAAAAAAAGTTGAGATAGATGAAAACGGAATGCGTGTAGATCGTTGGTTTAAAGTACATTATCCAGGTCTTGGATTTGGATATTTACAAAAATTGCTGCGTTCTGGTCAAGTACGGGTTGATGGTGGACGTGTGAAAGCCGATACGCGTCTTCTTATGGGGCAGTCTGTTCGTGTCCCGCCTTTACCTATTGGTGACAAGGAGAGTTCCCCTGTAACGGAAAAAATACTTCGTGGACAGGATGATGAAACCCTTTTGAAAAAAATGCTACTTTATGAGGATTCAAAAGTTTTTGTTTTCAACAAACCAGCTGGGTTAGCTGTACAAGGTGGCTCTGGCTTGACGCGCCATGTTGACAGTATGCTTGAGGTATGGCGCAATAAAAAAGGTGAAAAACCACGTTTGGTTCATCGGCTTGATCGTGAAACATCAGGTGTTCTGGTTGTGGCTCGATCAAGAGGGGTTGCACAGGCTTTAACAGCTGCTTTTAGAACACGAGAAACAAAAAAAACTTATTGGGCATTGGTTCGGGGAGTGCCTAAAAAAAATCAGGATAAAATTTCAACATGGATGGTTAAGGAAATTACTGCACAAGGTGATAAAATGCGTGTTTGTGAACATGGAGAACCTGATTCTAACCATGCTGTTTCCTACTATCGCGTTTTAGATACTAGGGGGCGGGCTCTTTCGTGGCTTGAAATGGAACCCTATACGGGGAGAACACATCAACTACGTGTGCATGCTGCTTATATAGATCACCCGATTATTGGCGATTCAAAATATTTTTTTTCTGATAGTAATTGGACGTTACCAGGGGGGATGCAAAACCGCCTTCACCTTCATGCACGTCGACTTCGTGTTCCTCATCCTTCAGGAGGAGTATTGGATGTTGTTGCGCCTTTACCTCCTCATATGGTACAAAGCTTTAATCTTTTGGCTTTTAATGAAATTGATGGGGATACAGAAACAGAATAAGAGAAAAATTTTTACAGTTTGTTCTTTTTGGTTTGTGTAAATTTTTTATGATTTAATAAGGTGTAATGAATTTATTATGAAGAGCTTTTTTTGATAAGATTCTTATCACTAAAGAGTTCTGTTTTTTAGTAATAAATTGCGGATATCACTTCTAAGATCTTTTTCTACAGTTTCTTTATTTTATTATAACGTCAAATATCTTTTTTTAATAGTGATATAAGTCATGTAAAATTTCAAACATCGGAGGGACAGTAGATATCATATTGTAAAAGTGCAATTAAATTAATACATTACGTGCTTTTATTTTGTTCACTTCTCCAGCAGAATCCACACTTTTATGAATAATTACCATGTATAAACAGAGCATAAAGATCAAAACATGTAGCAAATAGTATAACGCATATGAGCATTCAAATTAAAGACTTCAAAGTTGATCTATTGTTAATTCTAAGCGTATGAGTTTTTTTATAAGAAAATGCTTTCAATAGAAAGTGATCATTGGGGTGATGATCAATACCAGCTTTTCATCCTTATAAATATATATTCTTTAGAACGCAATTTTTAACCTATAATGTTATTGCTTTCTTGATGGCTTTAAACGCTTAAACATTCCTTTAAAGAGTCTATCATAAACTTATTTCTTTCCTTACTAAAGGTAACTTCTTTTAAATAAGCCGGTTCAATTTTGAGTTGGCAAAATTAACCACTCTAAATTTTGATGCGTGCTCTTTGTATAATTCTCTTTAAACATTGATGTTTAATGATATGATTTTCTTAACTTTTCTCTGCTTATTTTAAAGAGAGAGTTCTCATTTTTGAGATGTCTAAAATATGCAATAATTGTGCACTTTCACGGTCTGTAAGAAGAACATCATTTTCAGTCATAACTGATCCTTTCAATCTAAACAAATATTAACAAAACATAAGTATTTATTAACCATATTTTATTGAGATTGCAAAGTAAGTTTATTTATAAAAAACAGTAAGTTATGATGTATTTTCTCATTTGATAATTTATGAGTCTTATTGAGCAAAAATGAGAGAACGAAGAAAGAAAGTTATCCACAGATAATGAAGAAATGATGGGGTACAAAACCCCATCTTTTAAGATTGACCTGTAACGTAAGCCGCTCATTTATTCATATAAACACGGCGCTGTTCTAAATAATCAGTACGACGACAGGCACGTTCTACTTTACCCCCGACTGTATAACCTAGAATGGTTTCTGCTACCTCAAAAGGAGCATCGGTTGTTTCTGCTAACCAGTCGCGTAAACTAGAACGAAAATCATGCGGACAGGCATCAAGTCCAGTTTTTCTCATATATTGTGACATAGAATTCTCAGCAAGGGGACCACGACCGGATGCAGAGAAAAAGAAATCATTGCGAGATAGCGAACGCGCTTGTTTCAAAATTTCTAATGCTTCATTTGATAGAGGCACGCGAAACTCTGTTGTAGCATCACGCCTTCCTTTCATATTTTCAGCAGGGATGGTCCATATATCACCATCAACTTGATCTTTATGGATATGACGCAAAGGATATGTACGAACACCTGTCAGAATAAGCAAACGCAAAGCCAGTTGTGTTAGGGTTGTTTTTTCGCAAAGTGTTTTATAAAAAGCTGGTATATCTTTCCAATCCATTGCTGGTACGTTTTGCGTTTTATGGCGTTGTTTTCCTAAGAGAGCCTTTGCTTTTTCTGTTGCTTGTAAATCAACATCCAATCCCAAGGCAGCAGCATGTTTGAAACAAAGATTAAGACGCATCAATGCCGTTCGAGCTGTTCCAGCTTTTGTATGCCAAATGGGAGCAAGTGTATTGCGTATATCAGTTTGTGTAATCTCTGAAATAGGGAGACAGCCTAACTTAGGGAGAATATGAAGTTTTAAAGGTAAAAACCAATCTCCATCTTTACCATCATTTTTTAATTCAGTTTTACGGCTTTCAAAAGTATCTAAAGCAATATCTTTTAAATAATGCAGATTACGCATTGCCTCACGCTTTTGTTTATCACGTTCTTTAATGGGGTCACGACCCTCATTCAAAACAGAACGCCATTGGGTTGCTAATTCACGGGCTTTTTTTTTAAGAAATATTTCTTAAAGCACCCAAGCCCATTTCACGACGGTGTCCGTGAATGGTATATCGGTAAATCCATTGAGCACCCCCATCTTTACCCTTATGAAGTAACAAGCCAGCACCATCATTATATTTACCAGCCCCCAATGTTGTGACAGCTCTTGCATTAAGACGATTCATAAGAGGCATTTTTGCTCCTTTCTAAATGTTTTCTATCCACACGATAATCCCACTTGTTACGTGCAAGGGGATGATTTTGATTGATTCAACATAAGCAGGTTTGAAATGAGAGAATCTTAGGATATTCGGGGCTCTCATTCAACATGCAAAACAGTGAATTATTATTATAAATCAATATCTTATCTATGCAATCCAAATTTAATTTTATCACTTTTGTAAACTCTAAATTTCAAAACAGCTTTTGATATCTAACTGCGTTAGAGCATTAAAAGGCTTTCTATTTGATACGACATAACATGATGGTTTCCATTCCTTGTTGGGATGATCTGTATTGATAGATAGCTATTGAGTATTTTCTAAATTAAAAAAATTATATCAATTGATATTTTTTCAAGATCCTTTTATGCAGTCTTTATAGGCAGTTTTAAACTATGGTTTTTTAAAAGGCGGTACGGTATTATGAGGATGTTTTGATAACACCTTTAGATTTAGCTTTCCCTCTTTTTGGAGACTGTAATCTCTTTATGCGATATCAATTTAATCTTCAAAAGAAGGCATGATCTTTAAGCCAGTGTAATTTTTGTTATGATAAGTTCAAACGACAACGTTTTAACAATGCGATTTGTTGTGATAAAGGCGTATTATAAAATTTATGAACTGTTATGATGATAGCGGTTTTCTAATGCTCATATGCGGTATTATATTCGTCACATGATTTTCTTGTTGTGCTCTGTTTATACATGGCAATTGGTTATAAAAAATGGACAATTGAAACATGCGTGAAAGTGTGGATTGTGATGGGAGGAATAAACAAAATAAATATACATAAGATATTGAATTTATTGTTTTTTGTATATAGTGTAATTCTGACACGTGAAAAGATTTAAAATCAAAAAAATAATACTGTTCTTGCAACAGAGAGAGCCGTTACCTTTACGATACAGAGATTATTCATTGAAGAGGAGATTGGTGCGGTTTTGGAATATCTATTGAATGTAGTGAGCTAGATTGATTTTTAATTTGTAAAATGAGTGGTCAATATTACGATTTGAACATACACAGGAACGTGTGTGGATTTGTTTAATGGGTTTTGGTTGTTTTTAG
Organism: Bartonella sp. P12B; assembly: GCF_055796185.1. Taxonomy (NCBI): domain Bacteria; kingdom Pseudomonadati; phylum Pseudomonadota; class Alphaproteobacteria; order Hyphomicrobiales; family Bartonellaceae; genus Bartonella; species Bartonella sp. P12B. The sequence continues at coordinate 28,259 of NZ_JBTTDI010000003.1, forward strand.
AAAGCATCTCGGCGTTTAAAGGGGTCGTAATAAATTTCTGTCACGCGAAATTTTCCTTCAAGGCGTTTGCATTGAATGATGACATCAATCATAGAAATTAATAAACCACGGATATCATCACGTGCTAAACTAGAACCACCATCACTTTCTTTTACAAGGAGAGTCATTTGTTCAAAGGCAGAAAGTGCGGTTGATGCGTGAACAGTTGTGATTGAACCGGGGTGACCGGAATTAACATTGCGGATATAGTAAAAAGCTGTACCATCCCGAAGCTCTTGTAAAAGGATTCTATCGGGGCGCATACGTAATCCAGATTCAAGGAGTTCTTTTGCTCCTGCTTTTGCCAGCCCTTGATTGTCTTTTGAATAAAAGAGTTGCACTTTGTTTGAATGCGGAACGACCAGTTCTGGAGTGTCTTCAATGGTGAGAATTCGTTCATATTCGGGAATTTTTGCAATTAAAGCTTTGGAGAGTGTTGTTTTACCCGAACCGGTTTTTCCAGATATCAAAATATTTTGTTGGGTAATAACGGCTCTCTCTAAGAAATTACAAAAATCTTTGGCAACAAACAAATCTGTTAACTCTTTCTCCGTATCAGAAAGTTCGTTTACACGTTTAATCATTTGGTTGATGGGTGTAAAACTGACCTTCCCTGTGACGGAGAACAGATTATTTTCGTGTAAACTTTCAAGAGAAAAGGTTCGTGATGAAGGTTTACGAATTGTCATGCTGATCGTATTGGCTGCAACGGCAGGAGGCATGACAATTTGTATGCGTTCATTATTGGGAAGTGTGGCGGAGAGGACGGGATTTTCTACACTGATTTTTTGTGTGGTATAAGCCGCAACAACTTTTGCAATTCCTTCTAGTTCGCCGTAGGTTAGTTCTTTTAGGATATGGGTTTGCCAACCATTGGAGCTTTCCACGATAACTTCGCCAGGACGATTGATAACAATTTCAAATAAATTTTCATCATTCAGATATTTCTCTAATATTTTTAATTTCGTTAAAACGATTGATGCGCGTTCTGAATTTTTTGTTGTTGCCATAATTTATTTTTGCCGAATTTGAGAATGGAGGAAGAAATTTCTTGGAATAGAGCGAGGAAAAATTTTATTCCTCCTCTCTGTTATAGCTAGTTTATAAACTGATGAAAAATCCAAATCTCTTGCTACAAAGATGTTGACGACTTCTCCTTGAAATTTTTCTAGGGTAGGCGGGATGTTGATTTGATTTTCAAGAGCAACACTTGCTGTATCTTTTCCAAGATTATTTGCTCCTCCAAGATTTCCGCCGCCGAAACCTCCGCCTCCAGAGTTGTTGGTACCTGCTGCGTTGGAATTGTTTGTCAATCTGTTTGTTAAGGTTGCTGAAGCGCTGTCAATAACGGTGAGTAGGAGGGCTGAACCAAAGCGTTCCCACCAATGGGTGTTGATGTTGCCATCAAAACCGGCTCTGCCTAAACTGTCGGTTGCTGGTGAGGCAAGGGGAATGATGACACCATTTGGTGTTTTTGCTCTTGTCCAAAGGACAAAGAGGCGGGATTGCCCTTGTTTTATTCCTCCTCGGTATTCGCCTACCACTTGCGTTCCTTTATCAAGTAGAACAACGCGACCATTATCAGAGAGGATATCACGGTTAATGATACAACTTGCAAATCCTGGTTGATCACTGTTTAAGGCTGTTTCTAATATACAGGGGATTGATGTTCCCATGGCGATGATAAAGTTTCTATTGCCGATGAGACTTGCCTTTGTCTCTTCTGTTTTTGTGGGTTTTAAAAGAGCCGTAAAACTTTGTGTGTCTTTAAGACTTTCTAGGGCATTTAGTTTTTCAAGCGGGTTAAACTTTTCGAGGGTGCTAGCAAAATTATTTTTTACGAAATCCTTTAATTTAGATTGGGAATCATTGCCAAAAGCTAAAACTGGAGCGCGTCTTGCTGCATCAAGGAGGGGATCATCTTTTTTCGGTTCTGGTGTGAGTGGTTGTGGTGGTGGTAAAACAATTTGCCCTATTTTTGCTTGGGGATTTGGGGGTGCTAATTCTAAAGGGGCGAGTGAATTATGAAAGTTTTGTGTCGCTTTCTTATGCGGTTTTGCTGTGTCTTTTGTTGATGTTGGGGTCGAGAAGATATTCCAGAGGACATAGGCACAAAATCCTAAGAAGACTATAATAACAACGATTTTTGTTCCTAGGCTTTTTGAGGTATTATTTCTATTATCCCCAATCGCACCACGATCTTCAATGTGTGTCTCACCGTTATCACTCATAATGTATTCCCCTCAATTCCCGCTGTTTTAAAGATCTGATGCGATTTTGCGTTCAACAGATGGTGAAGTTGTTCCTGTTCCTGGATTTGAACCTTGTCGTTGGTAAGCTTCATTGAAAATGCATAAAACATTTTTTCCATATCTTAGCGTGAATCTGGAGCTAATTGCATGGACAATGACCATATTGCCCTTGGTGGTTTTGGGAACGAGGGATTCTGTACCGTCACTGTTTATAATATAAATAGCAGGGATTTCTTGATTGTTTGGAAATGTAAAAGTTGTTGTTTTTCCATTGTCATAAACGGATGATGGTTCAAGAGTGATGGACCCTTGAGCGGTATAAGCCCAATTGCGTGGTCCATATTGTTCATAAGTATCAAAGAGACCATCAATACGTTGTGCTTGTCTCTTTTCTTGTCGCAAGAGTGCTTCTATTCTTCTTTGTTCCGCTTCATCTTGTGGGTAGCGGAATTTGACAAGGAAATAGGTTTCATTACCAGATGCGATTTCTCCATCTTTCACCGTGAGTTCGAATTGGTAAGAACGTTTTGAGCCATCACGGCGTGTGGTGACAACTTGCAGATTGGTAATAGGTTGCACTTCACGGGCTTTGAGAAAAAGAATGTTGCCAGCTGGAGCAACTTCCCATGCTACGCTGTTGCCAATAGCGACGTGGGCTATTTCTTCATTGGCAGAAAATTCTATTTGTACGGATGAGCGTATCGAGCCAATAATTTTTGTGACATTGTAGGCGTCATAGTTGATAAAACGAATGCGATTGTCGTTTGGAGCGCGGGTGGGAAAAACACTTGCATTGCCCAAATAAGTGGGAGAAAAGGCAATAGTGCTGAGAAAAAGAAAAAGGAATTTTTTTTTCATGGATCAGTTGACCACTTCTGGATCTGTTCTATATTCACTAACAATAAAGCCAAGAGGATTTATGAGGCGATTTTGTACGGAGATGGGGGCGTTGGTGTATTCAAAGGTGAGTGTTGCAACCCAATGGGTGATGGATTCTCTATTATCATTATCACGAACGGTTTTGTAATAACGTACCTGTGCGACATCTTGATTGATGAAGGAGATTGATTTTATCGTTATTGTAGCGATGGCGTTTTTATAGAGAATTTGGGGGCTTTGTGGGTTTCGTGCTCCATACCAGGTGGCAAATCTGGTCTGTTCTTTAGAGGAAGAGAGTAGGGAGACTGTCTGGAAGTTGTTTTGTATCTCTTCGGCTTCAAAGCCTTCGCGAGAACGGACATACTTTGCGGCAAAGTAGCGCGTGATTGCTTCGTCGACATTTGTCGGTCCTTCTTTTAAGGCTTCGACAACTTCGACAATTCCTGTTGAATTGTCGACGCGGATGACGAAAGGCTCAACGGTTTTGAGGGGTGTGAGTGTTATGACCGCTAGGGAGGAGATGATGGCGACTGTCACGGCTATAGCAGCGATGGTGAGTGACGCGCGGGTGATGCGGCGTGAGGCTATCATCCGGTCTTGATCAAACAAGCGCGCTTCAGCAATATATTGCTCTAGGTCTTTTTCTTTCATGCTTTTTGCCCGCAATCTTTATAGGATTCGATTTCTTGATCGGTTAATTTTTGTGCCACAAGGGCTTTGTAAACACCCTCTTGAGGGGGTGGTTTGATGTCTGTATTGTTACTAATGATGACAGGAGTGGGGGAGGGTTTTTTCCCTTCCCAATTCCACATTGATTTGTTTAATGGTCGCTTAGAATAGCCATCGCATTTTGGTAATGACTTCAGGGTGTGTGATGAAGACATACAACCACTTAAGAGGACAAGCGATAAAATTGCCCCAATTTTTTTAAATTCCCGCATTTTTGAACTTAGACCCCTCGTAATGTTAATGTGAGTTTTTAATACTCTTCTATTTCCTTTTATTTTATTAGAGCTAATAGTGCTAGCATTTTCTGTTCCATCTTTTCCCTACGCTCTTCTGCACGCTGTTTTGCCCTTTGATATGCTCTGTAAGGAGCTGTTACTGTATCTAAACCTGCTTTTGTTAATCCTGTAAGGGAGGCGCCACCAGCCGATAAACCCGATGCAATTTCAGGTAATTTGTAAAAAATAACTAGGCCACAAATGCTAATACCAAAAAATTGAACTAAAGCCATTATCATATCTTGAGCACTTTTTGAAATGAGCCCCACTGCAACATCGACATACAAACCACCAAGTATAACGATCAATATCTGCAAAATGATAAAGTTTGCTGTTTGAGTTAACCATGCTTCTGTATATTTTCTTGTTGCTGAAAACAGATAAAGACTTATAAAAAGGGGCCCCACTGATATGACAAGAAATAAACCAATTTTAGCAAATATTGAGACGAAAAAACCAACGGCACAAAAGATAGCAGTAATTATTAAACAGGTAAGACCAGCAAGCCAGTAAACAACAAATGTAAACCCATTTTCTTTGTTTGCCGATTCAAAAACGTGTTTAGCAGCAGTTTGTATCATATTATCCCAGATATTTTTATCTGAGTGTGTTGCCCCTTGTATGATATGTGCAATGGCATTTGGCAGATTATCGAAAAAGATATCTTTGACCCACGTATTGTAGGTAGCAGCCTTTGTGGCGAGTGCAACAACGATGCCAAGTTTGAAAGTTGTTGCTATAAAGTCCCATAAGGGCGTGGAAGAACGTCCATAGATGACATTGTAACCCATAAATACAATGTATAGTATACAAGATAGTTTAACCGGACCCGCTAAAGACGATGAGAGATGTGAAATGGTGTTGTTCATTACCCTTGTAAGGGGCTCCATTAATCCATTATCTATGAAGGTAAATATGTCATAGTTTGCCATTGTCTTTCCTCACCCCTTTGCAATCTATAGGGTCCGTATTCCATACGAAATTGATTTTTTATGATTTAATTATTGTTCTGTTGTTTTTCCGATTGTTCTTTTGCTTTTTGCTTATCGTCATTGTCAGGATATTTTTCACGATATTTATTTATAAGCTCTTGTATACTCTCTTTTCTAAGTTCACTATTTGCTTCTTCTAAGTTTTCACAATTTTGGGGGGATTTTGTTTGAGAAGGTTTTCTCCACATACATTCAGGTATCCACTTTTCGCGTAAACTTTCATCTTTTTTAAATTCTTCTACGCTATGGATTTTTTCGCAACCAGCAGCGATAAGCCCAGTGCATACTAGCAATGTGGTAATGATTGTTTTTTTCATGATTAATTCCCCTTCTTTCAGTTTTACAAAGTTTGAATATAATTTTAAAGTTTAGCTACACTATCACTTTTTGTAGCAAATGATGATACATCTAGGGCAAAGACATCTTTTTGCCATAAATGTTTTTATAATTTAATTATTGTTCTATTTCTTTTCGGATTGTTCTTTCGCTTTTCGTTCTCTCTCTTGTTGTTCAGCTTCCCATTTTTCTTGATCAGCTTTTTGTCTAGCTTTAATTCTTTCAAATGCTTTATCAAGGTTCTCTTGAGCTTTACGAGCTCTCTCTTCAGCTTTTGCTTCATATTCTTTTTGAAGTTCTAAAGCAGCTAATCTTACGTTTTCACAATTTTTTGAAGTTCCTGCAAATCCACATTTAGCATCCCATTCTGACCTTAATTGTGGGTCTTTTTTAAATTCTTCTACGCTGTAGATCTTTTCACAACCAGCAGTAATAAGCCCAGTGCATAGGAGCAATGTGGTGATGATCTTCTTTTTCATGATTTACTTATTGTCCTGTTGTTTTTCAGATTCTTGTTTATCGCTGTTTGTAGAGCCAACGCCCCCCCATTCCCATTTTTTACGGGTTTCCACTTCAGCCTGTTCTGCGTTTTTACAATTCTGCGTACTGATATCCCCTGATATCAAACATTTCATTAATACCTCTTCCATCAGTTTTTTATCTTTTTTTAATTCCGCTACGCTGTAGGTTTTTTCACAACCAGCAGCGATCATTCCAGTGCATAGTAGCAATGCTGTTATAATGACTTTGTTCATGATTAATTGCTTCCCTGTTGTTTTTCGGCTTCTTTTTTCGCTTTTCGTTCAGCTTCTTTTTTAGCGTCATCTTCAGCGGATTTACGAAGGTATTCATCTATTTCTTTCTGCTTATCCTCAAGATAATGTTGCGATTTAGCATCTTGTTCAGCTTTCCACTTTTCAAGTTCAATTTTTCTTCTCTCTTCTTGCTCCGCTAGCTGTTTTTCTTCTTCAATTCGCCGCTTTTCTTGTTCAGCTTTCCGTCTTTCAAGTTCAGCTTTCCATTTTTCTTGTTCAATTTTTCTTTTTGCTTCTTCTTCTTTTCGCTGCTTTTCTCGTTCTTCTCTCTCCTTACGGTATTCCTCTTCTCTTTGTTTCTGGCGTTCTTCAGCAAGTTGGTGAGCGGCAAATCTTGCATTTTCACAATTTTTTGAGTTGCCTGTCCATCCACATTTTATTGCCCACTCTTCCATCAATTTTGGATCTTTTTTAAATTCTTCTACGCTGTAGGTCTTTTCACAACCAGCAGCAATCATTCCAGTACCTAACAGTAGTGCGGTGATGATTGTTTTTTTCATGATTTTTCCCTCTTTTTTCGTTTACTGACCACGCAGTTGTTTTGCAAAATCTTTATATCGTGCTCTAAATTCTTCGTAACCACGTTCCTCTCTGGCTTTGTCTTCTGCTTGTTGAATCATGGCGTTGGCTTGCATTTGTAAGACTTGGGTTTGAAGTTTTGCTTGTATTGCGGCTAATTGGGCTTGAATGCCTTGAATTTTACCGGCGTCTTCAGTACTGCCAAGTTCATCCAGAAGTTTTGTAATGTTTTTTTGTGTTTCACTTGCTTCTTCATAAACGGCTTGCCCTGTTGAGGCTTGTCCTATCATGCTTTGTTGTGCTTTTTTAACTTCTTGTTCATAAAAAGCATCAACGGCGGCTTTTGAACCCGCACCGCCTGATGGCTCTTTGTATAAGAGCTTTTCTTTCCATTTTTCAGCGTTTTTGCTGCCGCCACCACTGCCACCGCCGCTACCATTGATCGAATTTTCAAAATGATTGAAATCAGAAGGGAGGGCGCCATTGCTCCCTTGTTTGTTGAACATTTCTTGCAATGCCGATGTGTCAGGTTTTACATTTAAAGAACTATATAATTGTTTCATTTGATTGAGTTGGCTCTTTAATTGGTCTAGCTGTTCTTTGCCTTGTTGAATTTGTTGTTGCAATTTGTTGAGCTGTTGTGTGCCTTGTTGAAATTGCTTCATCATGTTGCTTGCAGCGGTGGGATCGAATACAATGAAGGCAAATGCATTTGTTTTTAAGCTAAGAGATATTGCGCAAAGGGCTGTTGCCAATAAAAGTTTCTTCATTGTTTTGACCTTTCTTGAAAAAGAGGAAGCCATTTTTCTGGAGATTCACCAACTTCATCCATAATGGTTTCTAGGAGTTCAATATTCTTTGTTGTGCCGCTTAAAATGGCTATTTCATCATCAAAACCCCGTAAATTCAGTTCTGCTACAACAGAACTTTGTCCTTGTTTGATGAGAAAACGCCGAGACTCTCGGCTTAATTCTGTTTGTACGAGGTTAAATTCTCTGTCTGATAATTTAAAACCTTCAACATAATCAGCGTGGTTCCCCTTTTGGTTGGGAAAATAAATCTGCGTTGGGCATTGTTCTATAATGGTGTGGGCAATGGTCGAATTGATAGCGTCTTTCGGAGATTGGGTGGCAAAAAGCATCAAACCATTCTGTTTACGGATTGTTTTTAACCTATCTTGCGCAAAGGCCTTAAAGGAATCATCTTCTAAGGCTTTCCAGAATTCATCAATGACAATGATAATGCGGCGTCCATCAATCAGAGAGAGAATTCTATGAAAAAGATACATCATTAATGGAGGACGAATTTCGTCATTGTCCAAAAAATCCGTCATGTCATAGCCAATGAATTTTGCATCAATGCCAATATCATCATCAGGATTGTCAAAAACCCATCCCAATGCATTGCCGCGACACCATCTCTCTAAACGACCTGCTATGCCTTCTCTATGGGTGGTATCAAAAAACATTTGCAGGGCGGAAATCGTGCGTTGTTCCTTAGGCAACAGGGCTAATTGGTCAACCGCTGCAGAAATATCTTGCCTTTCTGATTCACTAATCGTTTGACCTTCTGCTGAAACCAGTTTGGTAATCCATTGCCGTAAAAATACTCTGTCTGATGGATTGCTATAATCTAACCCCTTCAGCGGTGCTATCCCCGTTGGTTGACCATTCTTCAACGGCATATAAGTGCCACCACCGGCTCTCACAAAAAGTTCCGCTCCACGATCTTTATCAAAAAAGATCATATTGGGATCATGCTTTTGAAGTTGCGCTAACAGAAAATTGACAATAACAGTCTTACCAGAACCAGAGGGGCCACAAACAAATGTGTTGCCTAAATCGCCAAAATGAAAATTAAAATAAAAGGGTGAACCGGCACTGGTTTTCATCAATGCTACAGCTGGTCCCCATGCATTGCCATCTATTTTCCCAACTGGAAAAGAATGAAAAGGAGAAAGTGCCGCATAGTTGCGGCTTGTAATCGCTCCAGAGCGCGTGCGATAGGCATAATTCCCCGGCAATTGTGCCCACCAAGCAGCGGCAAGTCCAAGATCTTCTCGTGCAACAACCGCACCGCCATCTGTGAGACGAGATCGGGCTTTGGCAAGATTATCTGCTAACTCTTGCGGCGTATCAGAAAAAACGGCCAATGATAAGTGATGTTCACCCAATACAAAGCGGTTGGATTCAAGATCATCTAACGCATCATCCAATTCTAAAATTTGTGATCCGGCGCGGTCGCCAGCATTCACCATTTGATTTTGTTTGCGCCCCATAATCTGCTTGGCAATATTTTTGCTTTTAAAAATAAAAGATTGGGTAAAAATAAACTCAAAGGGAAGAGTGAGCAAACCATCTGTCATGCCTGTTTTGGTTTTTGCTGGATATTCTTTCCAACCAAACATGCCGGCAAAACGCCGTCCTGATTCATGGCGTATCTCTATGATTTCTTTCCCAAAAATAAGGCGGTCTGAATAAACAGTGGATGCTATTGTCCCCCAGGTTAGAGGCACACGTTCACGACGCCCGCCAACAAGTTGGTGAATAAATTCACTTTGTTGCGAAAAAACATTGCCTTCATATTCATAAAGGCTAAGTTTTTTAGCTCCATAGCGCTGTAAATTTTGAATAATATCCGTGGTGACGTCTTCAAGTTTGCGAACAGACTCTTGATCCACTTCCGTTTTTGTTTCTTTCGCTTTTCCTAAACGCTTGAAAAAATCAACCAATTTGTCTGCTTTGTCAACGTGCGGATTCCACAAAATAGAAAGGTAGAGATCATTACGATATAGTTCTTGAGAAACCATCCGTTCACGGTATTTATCATCTAACTGCTTGGCAAATTGTGATCTGAAAGTACCATCTGGATAGATCGTTTCACGCTTTCTGATGATATGACTGTAAATTGCTATCCGTTCATCAGCTATGTTCTTAAACAAGTTATTGAGCTGTTCGTGAAGCACATTTAAATCAGCAATATCAGCCGTTTCAAAATTAATGCCTTCAAGCTTCACAACCGTCATAAGGGCTCGAGATTCCAATGCGATGACATGTTTGTTGACATGGCGCACATAAGGAATGATGGCTTCCGGCTGCTTTTCACGCTTGCGCTCTATGCTGTTCATTTCAAGTCCTCATAAATGCGAACTAATCGCAGTGGAGAAAGACTTGCACCGCCCCACAGATGAGCGTTTCTGGCAAAAACACGTGTTTTTTGCCACGTCAAAAGAATACGAAATTTATTATGGTCGTGCTTAAGAATTTCTTTGAAGATGAAATGCCCAGTAATACCAAAGGTTACAAGAAAAATATTGCCTGTTATAATAAACAATATCAGTGTCCCCATAGCGTTTAACCCCATAGCCTCAACTGTCACGCCTGCAATCATTGCAGGGCGTGTACAGGCAAGAAACAACGTATCTTCCGTTAGCTTATCGCGTTCTTTCATGATTTTAAAATGCTTGAGTGAAAATTACTTATTGGAAAGCATTGCTACAATTTGCGGTGCACCAAAAATAATGCCAATGCCAACGCAGACAAAGAAAGCTTTACGCATTTCAATATAACCAGCAATCCACGCAAGACCAACACCAGCAACAGCAATTGTGGCAATCGATTTTGCAATGGGACCTGTTAAGGCATTCACTAATTTATCAAGAGCGCTTTGAATTGATCCGAAATCTTGCGCAAATGCTGGTTCACTGAGTGCTATAAATGCAATAAACAACATAAATAGTGTGGTTAACCATTTGTTTTGTGAATTCGAGAAGGTTGATTTTTGTAAAGAACGAGCGTCCGTAAACGGATTATTTATTTTTAGCATGGAAATGTCCCCGCGTATTAATTAAAAAAAAAGATTTCCCAATCTATTCATTAATAAATGAATCAAATATAAAATTTTTATAATTTAAAAAAACAACGAGCGCTACTGTTTTAATTTATAGTATTTTATCTTTTTTATTAAAATAAACACAAATATTTATAATATTCAAAATGATACTTTTTAAAAAATCTCTTCGTGCATCGTTTAAATATTTGATTTTCATTTATATTATTGTTTTTGGTGCTTTTTATTTTATTCAAAATTCTGAAAACTTGAACCAAAATTCTTTTGTGCAAAGCATCAAAATGATAGTGGAAAAACCATTTCAAGAACCGAATTTAAAGCCGGATTTAAAATTGACAGATCAATCTCATAGACAAGGAACGCTTTTGCATTCAGAATCATTATCAACACAATTTTATGATGAGAATGTTCCTGTCTATTCAGGTGCTATACAGGTAACAAGTGGTGTTACTTTTAAAATGATTACGCCTATAGATGAGGGCTGGAGAAAAAAGATTGTTCGAAATATCCATTTGTATAGTGTTGAATCCTGTGAAACACGGCAATTTGCTTCACGTAATGGAATTAAGTGGCCATGTGGTGCTTTTGTTACGGCATGGCTTGTGTCAAAAACAATTGATAAAGAGATCACTTGTCGGCAAGCGCGTGTTATAAAACAGGTTTATTATGCGCAGTGTTTTGTGGATGGCGTTGACCTTGCTCGCTTGGGACTTTCAGAAGGGATGATGGTTTTGACAAAAGATCAGAATCATTTTCCTTCTCCAGCGGACTATAAAAACTTACAATTTGCAGCACAAAAAGCACAAGTGGGATTGTGGTCTAGCCAGTTTGATCCACCAGAAGAGTGGAGAAGAGATAACGGCACGTATAATCCCATTGATCCTAATTAGTATGCTCAATGATCCTTTTTATCTGTCTTTTTACTGACTGAACAATAGTCCACAATTAGCCTTGTCCGGTAAAGTTGATTACATCTACTTTGTGGATTGATGGATAATTTTCGTTATGGAAAATTGTTGTTTTTATTAAGCTTACATATTTACTTAATCACTACAGCACTCTACGACAGCGTGTTGCCATTTTTATACGTCGCGTTGCTATGCTTTTTATATGGAGAGACTATTCGCTTTTCAAACTCTTTGTTCGTTCACCAAAATCATACGATCAGTCTCGCGTTTATTGAAAAAACGAACAACCCTTCGATTTTAAGGGTAAAGACACTTCTTACAGGGCATCTAAATGCGTTATTGCCTATAACTCTATAACGGATTTTTTTGTTATTCTTGCGTGAATTTGCAATCCTGATAGAAGAGGAAAGTTTCTTTTTGTACCTAAAAGAAATGCTATAGTATATTAAATAAAAAAATAACAAAAAAAGACGAAGATTCAAAGCCTAGCAGAAATTCTCCTATTTTGTGAAATGTTCAAGATCAACTTGATATTCTTTCATGAAAGCAACTTTCTCTCCTTTAAAGAATTAACCAATGATCCAATATTGATTAGGGAATCTTGGTTTCAACATTTCTCTGTTTAGGCGTTCTTTTAAGTCACTATAAATATTTTCTCCGTCATAGTGAGTTTTTGCTCATGAACTCTTTCATTATGCAAAATAAGAGTGATGCTTTCGTCATGCTTTACCTTTGATTGGTGTGATCGGTTTGTAAAGCGAATACAACAGCTAAATAGCTCGTGCGAGAGAGATCACAAAGACTTGAATTTTGGCAGAAAATATTTTTATGAAATTTTTTCTTTTTCAATAACGTGTGTTGTTGTTATATGGATCACTTCATCGGTCTTGTAATCTATCAATTTGTGCTCCATAATATATGGTTGAATAATCCGATGACTAGTACAAATTCTAGGTTTATTGAGGAACATATTTTAATATGAAGAATACAGCCCTTGTCGTAATTTAATTTCTTTCATTTGAATTTTCACATATATGATAAAAGTTCTTTTTGTGGAAAATAAATTTGATAGTTACTGAATCATTATTATTCTATCTTCACCTATTTTTATATATAGCAATACAAAAAAATATTCAATAAACAATAAAGCACACTGTTGCCACAATAACGGTGCTTTCATTCGTAATCTTATGGTTTCATTAGAGATTCAGAAGAATAGATCATGAGTGTTTTTTCTTTAGGGGGAAGAGGAGTCAATTAAATCTTATTGTGGGACATAAAATTTAGAAAAATCAGTAAATCTATTAAAAATAACGGAAGTAAAACAATATGCGTGAAATTTTGAATCATTTTGATATACCTTTGAATAAAAATCATTCTGTTGAGAAGTTTCAAAAACTTTCATGCCAACCACTATCCAAACGATTTTATAGGCAAGTGAAGATTTTGTCTGAAGAAGGAGGTTTTTCTATCTGGTTGGATGAATATCCAGTGAAAACACCAGCAAAACGTCCTTTTTTTGTACCAACAGAAGAGTTCGCTACATTAGTGGCAGAGGAATTTGAAAGCCAAAAGCAAGTTATTAATCCAGCAAAAATGCCAATGACGCGTCTTGTTAACACTGTTATTGATGGTATAGCTGATGATATGCAGGTTGTTTTTGAAGGCTTATTGCGTTTTGTTGCCTGCGATATGATCTTTTATCGTGCTCAAACACCAAAAGAGTTGGTACAGCGGCAATGTGAACAGTGGGATCCTTTATTGGATTGGGTAGAAGAAAAACTTGGTGCACGATTTCATTTGACCGAAGGGCTTATGCATATTGAACAACCACGGGAAGCTATTCAAGCGGTTAGCAATTATCTCCGTAAATTCGTTTCTCCTTATATGCTTGCCGCACTTCATATGATGACAACTTTAACAGGGTCAGCTCTTATTGCTTTTGCTGTTGTGGAGAGAAAAATTGATGCAGATCATGCTTGGAATATTGCTCATTTAGATGAAGATTGGATGATAGAACAATGGGGCGTTGATGAAGAAGCAATGGCGCGTCGTGTTGATAAGAAAGTCGAATTTAATGCTGCTGTCACAGTCATGACAACTTGTTTGTAAGAAAAAGTTTTCTTTTATTTATACGCACCATTTTTCTTAATCAGAGTATTTTGTAATTTTCTGGGGATTGACTTTTATTTTTTCCAGTCCTGGGAATGCTTCATTGGTAATGTTTAAGATTGCTTCATCATTACCACGAATAAAATACCAATGGTTGTTGTCAAGAAGTGCAATAACCTCAGTTTGAATAGCGCACTTTTTTCCAGAATTTGTTGTGGTGACAAATTCTACAGGTATAACAAAATAAGGGATACCATTATCAAGTTCTCCTTCACGTTTTTGTTTTTGGTCGATGTGAATACTCTCAATTTTATAATTTTCTGCCAACCGTTCTATTTGGCTTCTCATGATTTGTTGGAATTGTGATTTACTGAAATTTTTCTTGGCAGTTAAGCTATTGATGATTTGGGGAGGAATTGCGTTTAAGATAGCATTCGCATCAGCATTTTGAATTGCTTTGCTGTAAGCAAAAGCTGCTTTTTCAAGGTCTATAAGTCTTTGATTTGTAATTTTAGAAGCTTGAGTTGTAGAGATCATAAAGGCAATGCATAAAAAAATGGGAAAGAGGAGATAAATTCGTCGCATTAGAAACCTTATTAATTGATTTGAATGAATTCAAGTTAGACTTATAAAGGAAAAGTACAGAAGCAAAAAGCCAGTTGTGTTTTCTGATGAGGAGAATATCCACAAAAATGAAGGATGAATCCTTCATTTTTAGTCAAAAGAATAACTGATTATTCTTTAAACAGAATAATACATATCGAATTCGACAGGATGAGGCGTTGTTTCATAACGCAAAACTTCTTGCATTTTTATTTGAATGAAAGAATTAATTTGATCATCGTCAAAAACATCGCCAGCTTTCAAAAAGCTACGATCTTTATCAAGTGCTTCAAGTGCTTCGCGTAGACTTCCTGAAACTGTAGGAACTTCTTTGAGCTCTTTTAAGGGAAGATCATAAAGATCTTTATCCATAGCCTGTCCAGGATGAATTTTATTTTTGATTCCATCAAGACCAGCCATTAAGAGTGCTGCAAATGCTAAATAAGGATTTGCTGTTGGATCTGGAAAACGCACTTCTACACGTTTTGAATTTGGCGAATGACTCATTGGAATTCGGCAAGATGCAGAACGATTGCGTGCAGAATAAGCAAGAAGAACAGGCGCTTCATAACCAGGCACTAAACGCTTATAGGAGTTTGTTGATGGATTGGTAAAAGCGTTAATTGCTTTTGCGTGCTTAATGACACCACCTATAAAAAATAAGCAGGTTTCTGATAGTCCAGCATATTCATTCCCTGCAAAAATTGGTTTACCATCTTTCCAAATAGACATGTGAACATGCATGCCTGAGCCATTATCACCAAAAACTGGTTTTGGCATGAAAGTTGCTGTTTTTCCATAGCTGTTTGCTGTTTGATGAACAACATATTTAAAAATTTGCATCTTGTCGGCTTCACGAACAAGCGTATCAAAGCGAATACCTAATTCATGCTGTCCTGCTGCCACTTCGTGATGATGCTTCTCAACACGAACGCCCATATCTTTGAGTGCCGTGAGCATTTCAGAGCGCATGTCTTGGCAAGAATCGAGTGGGGGAACAGGAAGATAACCACCCTTCATTCGTGGACGATGGCCAAGATTTCCCATCTCATATTCCGTATCATCATTGGAGGGAAATTCACTTGAATCCAGTTTAAATCCAGTATTATAGGGATCCGTTTTATAGCGTACATCATCAAAGATAAAAAATTCCGCTTCTGGACCTATATTGATTGTATCGCCAATTCCTAAAGATTTCATATATACTTCAGCTCTTTTGGCGATAGAACGAGGGTCTCTACGATAAAATTCTCCAGAAACAGGATCAAGCACATCACAAAAGAGGACTAAAGTGGATTGTGCAAAAAAAGGATCAATATGTGCTGTTTCTGGATCTGGCATTAAGACCATGTCCGATTCATTAATTGTTTTCCATCCGGAAATTGAAGAACCATCAAACATAACACCATCGCTAAATGTATCTTCACTGATTTCTGCGATATCCATTGTGACGTGATGCAACTTTCCACGCGGATCGGTAAAACGTAAATCGACAAAACGAATTTCGTTATCTGTAATTTGTTTGATAATGTCTGATGCGGTTGTCATATCCAATTTCCTTATGTGGGATTGAGGTGAATAAAAAAGGTAAAATTTGTTATCATTTATTAAAGGGCATCGATTCCGGATTCGTCAGTACCTATACGAATGGCATCATCAATGGAAAAAACAAATATTTTCCCATCGCCGATATGTTTTGTTTGAGCTGCTTTACGTATTGCGTCAACGGTTTGCTCCAACTTTTCATCGGCAACAACAATTTCAATTTTTACTTTAGGTAGAAAATCAACAACATATTGGGCACCACGATAAAGTTCTGTATGTTCTTTTTGACGACCAAAACCTTTAGCTTCTGTAACTGTAATACCATGTAATCCAATTTTTTGAAGCGCTTCTTTCACTTCATCAAGTTTGAAGGGTTTTATAATGGCTTCAATTTTTTTCATGCTGAAATTATCTCCAACGTTATTTGGTCTTTTTAGACTGCATCACATTATATTGACAACTATAAGATGTCCAACAGATACTTTGTGCACAGAAAGTCAAAAATTATTTCATTTTATGTCTTGTTTGGAAAAGTTTCATTTGTGGTATAAAATGGAAGGTTGTCGTTCTTTGAAAAAAGTCTATAAAGCTTGTTAGAGAGTAAAAATAATACAATAATATAAGAGATATTTGGTTCTTTATTATGCCACATATTTTTTATAAGAGGAGCAGTGTTAGAAGGAGTCCTATAAAGGTTGGCGCAGTAAAATTTCTTTCAGAAATTTTCCCGTATAAGAAGCTTGAATCTGAATAATATCTTCAGGACGTCCAACTGCAACGATTTCACCACCACGGTCTCCACCCTCTGGTCCTAAATCAATAATCCAGTCGGCTGTTTTTATAACTTCAAGATTATGTTCAATCACGACAACTGTATTGCCTTGTTCGACGAGTTCATGCAGAACTTCGAGGAGTTTAGAAATATCATGAAAATGTAAACCCGTTGTTGGTTCATCCAAAATATACAATGTACGCCCTGTTGTTTTGCGTGAAAGTTCTTTAGCAAGTTTTACACGTTGAGCTTCACCACCAGAAAGTGTTGTAGCTTGTTGTCCTAATTTGATATAGCCAAGACCAACTTTACTGAGGGTTTTTATTTTGTTGTGAATGGTAGGAACAGCTTGAAAAAATTCTTCAGCCCTTTCGATCGTCATATCCAAAATATCAGCGATAGACTGCTCTTTGAATTTTACTTCAAGTGTTTCTCTATTATAACGTTTTCCTTGGCAGACATCGCAAGTAACGTAAACATCAGGGAGAAAGTGCATTTCAATTTTGATGACTCCATCCCCTTGACATGCTTCACACCGTCCTCCTTTGACATTAAATGAAAAACGTCCTGCTTGATAACCACGGGCTTTTGATTCTGGAAGTTCGGCAAACCATTCGCGGATTGGCGTAAATGCGCCTGTATAGGTTGCTGGATTAGAGCGTGGGGTGCGTCCAATAGGCGCTTGGTTGATATCAATGACCTTGTCAAGAAACTCTAATCCCTCAATTTTGTCATAGCTTGCGGGGCTATGATAACTTCCCATGATATGGTGTGATGCAGCTTTAAAAAGAGTTTCAATAAGGAATGTTGATTTTCCTCCGCCTGAGACACCAGTTATGCATGTGAAGGTTCCAAGAGGGATATCAGCACTAATATTTTTGAGGTTATTCCCTCGAGCTCCGATGATTTTAAGTTTTTTCGACTTTGCTATTTTACGTCGTTGAGCAGGTAGTGGAATAGCCATTTTCCCTGAAAGATATTGTCCTGTGAGAGAAGATACATTTTCTATAATTTCCTGTGGTGTACCTTGCGCTATAATTTCTCCTCCATGAACGCCTGCGGCAGGGCCCATATCAACGACATGATCTGCAGTAAGAATGGCATCTTCATCATGTTCAACAACAATAACTGTATTACCAAGATTACGCAGATGGTGCAGCATTTTCAGAAGACGTTCATTATCGCGTTGGTGTAAACCAATAGAGGGTTCATCTAAAATATAAAGGACGCCTGTAAGTCCAGATCCAATTTGGGATGCTAATCGAATACGTTGACTTTCACCCCCTGAAAGAGTGCCTGAATTTCGAGATAAGGTAAGATATTCCAGTCCTACATGATTTAAAAAAGCTAAGCGTTCACGAATTTCTTTTAAAATACGCACTGCGATGTTACGTTGTTTTTCGGTCAGATGTTGATGAATATGAGCAAACCAATCATCTGCTTTTGAAATGGAAAGTTCTGATATTTGCCCAATATGCATTCCGTGGATTTTTACAGCTAACGCTTCTGGTTTTAGACGATAGCCATGACAAGCTGGACAAGCTGAAGAAGACATATAACGTTCGATTTCTTCACGGGACCATGGAGAATCGGTTTCTTTCCATCGTCGCTCCATATTGGGGATAATCCCTTCAAAGTGTTGAATCCTTTTATATGATCCTGAATCATTTTTATAAATAAAGGAGATTTCTTTGTTTTTTGTACCATAGAGAATAGCGTGTTGTGCCTCATTTGAGAGTACACACCATTGATCCGTAAGTTTAAATCCGTAAACTTTGCCTAATGCTTCTAAGGTTTGGCTATAGTATAATGAAGATAATTTAGACCAAGGAGCAATTGCACCATCTTTTAAGGCAAGATTTTTATTTGGTATGATTTTTATCGGATCTACAGCTTTTTTGATACCAAGTCCGTCGCAAAGAGGACAAGCACCAAAAGGATTGTTGAATGAAAATAAACGTGGTTCAATTTCGGGGATAGAAAATCCAGAGATGGGACAGGAAAACTTTTCTGAAAAGATAAGCCGTTTGTGTGTTTCATTTTTCGATTTATGAGCAGATTCTTTTGAGGTTTCGTTTTGTGCTAAGGGCTGGTCAGCCATTTCAGCAACTGCAATTCCATCTGCTAGTCGTAAACAGGTTTCTATACTGTCAGCTAGGCGAGAGGTAATATCATCACGCACGACAATGCGATCTACTACGACATCTATATCATGTTTATATTTTTTATCGAGAGGAGGAATATCAGGAATTTCATAAAATTTTCCATCAACTTTAGCACGTTGAAATCCTTTTTTTAAAAGTTCTGTCAGTTCTTTTTTATATTCTCCCTTTCGTCCTCGGACGAGAGGTGCCATAATGAAAATTCGTGTACCTTCTGGTAAGGACATAATTTGATCAACCATTTGGCTTACCGTTTGGCTTTCAATAGGAAGTCCTGTAGCAGGAGAATGAGGAACGCCAATACGTGCGAAGAGAAGGCGCATGTAATCGTGGATTTCAGTGACGGTTCCTACCGTTGAGCGAGGGTTGCGACTGGTTGTTTTTTGTTCAATAGATATCGCTGGAGAAAGACCATCTATGCGGTCGACGTCTGGTTTTTGCATAACTTCCAGAAATTGACGCGCGTAGGCAGAGAGACTTTCAACATAACGCCGTTGACCTTCAGCATAAATTGTATCAAAAGCTAAAGATGATTTTCCTGACCCAGAAAGCCCAGTGATAACAATCAGTTTGTCCCGCGGAAGATCAAGATCAATATTCTTAAGATTATGCTCACGCGCGCCGCGAATGGATATGTATTTTTGATGAGTCATGTTTTATCCTTAGCATATACAAAAATTGAGCATCTAAAATAGAATAAAACTGTTTTCTGGAATTACAATGCATTTCATTGCTTAACAAAGATAAAGCAGACTTGTCTTGTGGAAAGAAAAATATAAAGAACAATTTTTTATTCTCTGAATGATGGAATAAACTATGCGTGATTGTTATCTTTTGTTATAATCATAAAATGTAACCTTTTAAGAAGGATAGCAAAGTCTACATTGAAGGTCAATTGCAGATATGCAAATGAAAAGGTGGTAATGACTGCTATACAACAAAGATTGTTTTGCAAATTAAGATTTTGGAGTTCATGCAATGGCTGGTAGCCTTAATAAAGTTATTTTGATTGGTAATCTTGGTGCAGATCCTGAAATTCGCCGTTTGAATTCTGGTGATCAAGTGGCGAATTTGCGTATTGCTACTTCAGAAAGTTGGCGTGATCGTAATACAAATGAGCGTAAGGAACGCACAGAGTGGCATAGTATCGTTATTTTTAACGAAAACCTTATCAGAATTGTGGAGCAATATTTAAAAAAAGGGAGCAAAATCTATATTGAAGGTCAGTTGCAAACACGCAAATGGCAAGATCAAAATGGCAATGATCGCTATACAACAGAGGTTGTTTTGCAAAAATATCGTGGTGAATTGCAAATGCTTGATGGGCGTGGTGCTGGTGGAGAGCAAATGCAAGGAGCAAATCAGTCGAGCGGAAATTATGGTAGTGGTAGTTTTGGTGACAGTAGCTCGGGTCAGAGGGACAATTTTGGTCAAAACAATAATCAAGCAAGAGAAGACTTTTCGCACAAATTAGATGATGATGTTCCTTTTTGAGGGCTCTCCAACAGTGTTGTTTTTTCTTCGTTTGTTTCTTTTCAGTTATTTGTTTTAGTTTTTTAAAGTTTAAAGAAGCGAGATCTTGTATCTTTTATCCGTAATTTTTAATACAAATAAATAACATGTTGAAAATTATTGTTAAATTTCTACCTTTGTTGCGGGAGAGGAATTAGCATTTTGGCGCTTTTTTCGCTATAAAAGGGTAAAGTGATTCTTTATTTGAAAGTCTTGAAGCTGTGACCGATCTTACTCCACTACAAGAACGTGATGTGCTAACCGGCATAGAGCCCATCAGCATTATTGATGAAATGCAACGCTCTTATCTCGATTATGCGATGAGCGTGATTGTTTCCCGTGCACTTCCTGATGTCCGTGATGGACTGAAGCCCGTTCATCGGCGGATTCTTCATGCTATGAATGAGATGGGGCTTTCTTTCAACAAGTCTTATCGCAAATCTGCCGGTGTTGTTGGTGAGGTTATGGGGAAATTCCATCCTCATGGTGATGCTTCGATTTATGATGCATTGGTGCGTATGGCACAGGACTTTTCTTTGCGAAATCCATTGATTGATGGGCAAGGAAATTTTGGTTCTGTTGATGGTGATCCGCCTGCAGCAATGCGTTATACAGAATGTCGTTTAGAAAAAGTTTCCGAAGAACTTTTAGCTGATATTGATAAAGATACCGTTGATTTTCAGGATAATTATGATGGGCGTGAGCGTGAACCCGTCGTTTTACCGGCGCGTTTTCCTAATCTTTTGGTTAACGGATCAGGTGGTATTGCCGTGGGAATGGCAACCAATATTCCGCCCCATAATCTTGGAGAAGTTGTTGATGGTTGTATCGCCTTGATTGATAATCCAGACATAACACTTGATGAGATCATCCAAATTATCCCTGGTCCTGATTTTCCTACCGGTGGTATTATTCTTGGCCATTCCGGTATTCGTTCAGCTTATGAAACAGGTCGCGGTTCGGTTATTATGCGTGCTAAGGTTGATATTGAAGAAATTCGCAATGGTCGGCAAGCAATTATTGTAAGTGAAATACCTTATCAGGTTAATAAAGCAACCATGATTGAAAAAATGGCTGAATTGGTGCGTGATAAACGTATCGAAGGAATTTCCGATTTGCGTGATGAGTCTGATCGTGATGGCTATCGCGTTGTTATCGAGCTTAAGAAGGATGTTGTAGCAGAGATCGTTTTGAATCAATTATATCGTTATACGCCCCTGCAAACTTCCTTTGGTTGTAATATGGTTGCGTTGAATGGAGGAAAACCTGAACAAATGACGTTGCTTGATATGCTTCGTGCATTTGTTTCTTTCCGAGAAGACGTTGTAAGTCGGCGAACAAAATATCTTTTGCGTAAAGCGCGTGAGCGTGCCCATGTTTTGGTTGGTCTTGCGCTTGCTGTTGCCAATATTGATGAAATTATAGCGCTCATTCGTAAAGCTCCTGATCCACAGACAGCGCGTACACAATTAATGGAGCGGCGCTGGCCAGCTTTTGATGTGGCACCTTTAATTAAACTTATTGATGATCCTCGTCATATTATTCATGATGATGGTACTTATAATTTATCTGAAGAACAGGCGCGTGCTATTTTAGAATTGCGTTTGCAAAGATTAACGGCACTTGGACGTGATGAAATTGCAGATGAATTGAATAAAATTGGTGTGGATATTACCGATTATCTCGATATTTTGGCATCTCGTTCACGTATCATGGGGATTGTTAAGGAGGAATTAAGAGCTCTTCGTGAGGAGTTTGCAACACCACGACGGACTATCTTTGGCTTTGGGAGCGCTGAGATGGATAGTGAAGATCTGATTGCTCCAGAAGATATGGTGGTAACAGTTAGTCATGGTGGCTATATTAAGCGTGTGCCTCTCAATACATATCGTGCGCAGCGCCGCGGTGGTAAAGGACGTTCTGGTATGTCTACCAAGGATGAGGATTTTGTAACGCGATTATTTGTTGTTAATACCCATACACCAGTTCTTTTCTTTTCATCGCGTGGAATTGTTTACAAGGAAAAAGTTTGGCGTTTACCCCTTGGTACGCCGCAATCGCGTGGGCGTGCGCTTATTAATCTGCTTCCTTTACAGCAGGGTGAGCGCATAACAACGATTATGCCTTTGCCAGAAGATGAAGCGCATTGGAGTACATTAGACATTATGTTTGCAACGACGCGTGGAACTGTCCGTCGTAATAAATTATCAGATTTTGTTCAGGTTAATCGGAATGGCAAAATTGCTATGAAGCTTGATGAAGAAGGAGATGAGATTCTTTCTGTCGAGACTTGTACAGAACATGATGATGTTGTTTTAACAACGGCTAATGGACAATGTATTCGTTTTCCAGTTGTTGATGTTCGTGTTTTTGTAGGACGTAATTCGGTGGGGGTTCGTGGTATTAATTTGGCTGATGGTGATAAGGTTATTTCGATGACGATCTTAGAGCATGTTGAGGCGACCTCGTTCGAACGTTCTGCTTACATTAAACGGGTGGTGAGTGAACGGCGTGCTGCTGGTGCCGATGCTGAAGATATTGTAACTCTTGATGAAGAAGATGAGGGAAATGAAACGGAGTTAACAGACGAGCGCTATGCAGAACTTAATGCGCGCGAACAAATGCTTTTAACAGTGAGTGAGTTTGGTTATGGAAAACGATCTTCCTCATATGAATTTCGAGTTTCTGGACGCGGTGGAAAAGGGATTCGTGCAACAGATCCTTCTAAAACAGCTGGAATTGGTAAATTAATAGCGGCTTTTCCGGTGAAAGCGCAAGATCAAATTATGTTGGTCTCAGACGGTGGGCAGCTCATTCGTGTTCCTGTGGAGGGGATTCGTATAGCTGGCCGTTCGACGAAAGGGGTCACAATCTTCAATACAGCTGAGGGTGAAAAAGTCGTATCGGTTGAACGTATTTCTGAATCTGAAGATGATGATAACCAATTAGATGGTGCAGCTGAGAAATCTCCTGATACAGTTGGTGTGAGCACAGAAAAATAGTTCTTAAGGGGGCGAAGTGAAACGATGAAAATTGCTCTTTATGCTGGTTCCTTTGATCCTCTTACAAATGGTCATCTTGATGTTTTGCGGGGCAGTTTCATTTTGGCTGATAAGGTGATTGTAGCTATAGGTGTGCAGGCTAAAAAAAAACCACTTTTTAGTTTTGAAGAGCGGGTTGATTTAATTACTGAGGTAGGGAAAGATTTGTTAAATGTAGGTCCTGATCGGTTGCAGGTTCTCTCATTTGATGCTCTTTTAATTGATAAGGCTCGAGAAATTGGTGCTTCATTTCTTATTCGCGGATTACGTGATGGTACTGACCTTGATTATGAAATGCAAATGGCGGGGATGAATGCTTTCATGGCTCCTGAATTGCAAACAGTTTTTTTGCCGGCAAGCGTTTCTGGACGCGTCATTACTTCTACATTGGTGCGTCAAGTTGCTTCTATGGGAGGCGATGTGGCGTCCTTCGTGCCTGCAAATATTGCAAAAGCTTTGCGCTTAAAATTTCAATCTTCAAAGGAATATGATTATGTATCTTAGAGTTTTTGCTCTTTTGACATGTCTTTTTTGTTTTTTTTCGTTGAGTGCTGTCGCGAGAGATTCTAACATAACCGATGATGCAAATGTTCTTATTTTATCTCTTAAAAATGGTGATGTGATTATTCGTCTGCGTCCTGATCTTGCACCTAAACACGTTTTACAAATCAAAAGGTTAACAAAGGAAGGTGCATACAATAATGTTGTCTTTCACCGTGTTATTCCAGGTTTTATGGCACAAACTGGTGATGTTCAATTTGGAAAAAAGGGGAGTGCAGACTTTGATGCTAAACGCGTTGGGAGAGGCGCCTCAAATTATCCCAATGTACCAGCAGAATTTTCAAGTCAGCCATTTAAGCGTGGGACCGTTGGAATGGCGCGTGCACAAGATCAAAATTCCGCGAATTCTCAATTCTTTATTTGTTTTGATGATGCTCCTTTTTTGAACGGTCAGTATACTGTTGTTGGAGAGGTTATAAAAGGTATGGACGTTGTTGATCAAATTAAAAAAGGCACCAGAAGTAATAATGGATCGGTAAAAAATCCTGATGTTATTAATGCTGCTACTTTACAAGCTGATAGATAAGACAAAGGAGTTTAGCCATATGTCCGAAATGAGAGATTTAGAAAATACCTTAATTCTTGAAACAACAAAGGGGAAAGTTTTTATTGGGCTTTTTGCTGATTTAGCACCTGGGCACGTTGCACGTATTAAAGAACTTGTCCGTGAAGGTGCTTATGATAATGTTATTTTTCATCGCGTTATTGATGGTTTTATGGCTCAAACGGGGGATGTACAATTTGGAAAAAAGGATGGGACAGAATTTAATTTATCACGTGCGGGTATGGGAAGTTCAGCGAAACCTAATTTGACAGCAGAGTTTTCAAATCTTTCTCATAAGCGTGGTACAGTTTCTATGGCACGTAGCCAGAATCCAAATTCTGCTAATTCACAGTTTTTTATTTGCTTTGCTGATGCTCCTTGGCTTGATCGCCAATATTCTATATGGGGACAAGTGATTGAAGGTATGGAAAATGTCGATAAAATTAAGCGTGGTGAGCCTGTTATAGAGCCTGATATAATTCTTAAAGCTACAATTGCTGCCGATACGAAATAATATAATTATATCGATTTCAATTTTAAGAGCCTTAAGTGAAGATATTCCAGTCTGATTGTTGTCTCAAATATGATAAAGATCAACTGTTACAGCTTAAATCCATAAGGGGATTCTAAGCCTATGCGTTCTCTTCGCATTAAGTTTCGTTATCTGTAAGTTTTATCGGTTTTGCTGGAGGGCTTTTTTGCTGTTGTTGGTGATAGGAGTACGTTCAAGGTTGGATAATTAATGGTCGTACTGCTGGCTTACAAGCAGAGCATGAATGACTGATTTCATTATTTTAATTATACAGAGTTCATTACTTTTTGCAGTTGTTCTATGGTTTATCTTTGTGTTTTGAATTTTATATTTTTATGTAAGTGGATTTAGGAAGGCAATGCTCTAGAATAATGCTTTGTATTGAAAATCGTTTAAAAGAAGATGAGAAGGTTTCTGTGTTGATTTCTTCTGAGTTTGTTTAATGAAGGAAGACTTAAAGTTTAAGTGTTACGATGGTGAGTTGTGATGAGTGATGAGATATTTTGTTGTTATTTGCTGCTCTTATAATGCTTAATGCTCATTTTTTACTGAATTATATCGGCATGAAAATAAGGCCGTTATTTTTTGAACAACGGCTCTAGAACTGTGGTGGGTAGAAATATAACGCGTATATTGTTGGTGTATCGAATATTATTGGGAAATGAGACTATCATTTTACCTATGATAATTGTTTGATAACAAAATTTCATTTACTCTGTTAAATTCTTTTATGCTGATTACAATATTAAGAGAATCGAAGATTAATCCATTAAGCCTATGATGATGTCCTAAGAAAAGCCATAGCTTTTCTTAGGACAATATAAGTTTGTAGAATCAAAAAGACAAGAGTGATGATAAAGACATTTCATTATAAAAAAATTGCTCAAGATGGGTGTGCACGTCGTGGTGAAATTATAACGGGTCGTGGGAATGTTCGTACACCCGCATTTATGCCCGTTGGAACGGCAGGCACTGTTAAAGCTATGTATATGGATCAGATACGTGCTCTTGGTGCAGATATCATTTTGGGCAATACTTATCATTTAATGTTGCGTCCTGGAGCAGAGCGTGTTGCTCGTTTAGGAGGCTTACATGAATTTTCACGTTGGTCTGGACCTATTCTAACCGATTCTGGCGGATTTCAAGTTATGTCGTTGGCGGGAATTCGTAAAATTACAGAACAGAAAGTTATTTTTCGTTCTTACATTAATGGCGCATACTATGAGATGAGTCCAGAGCGTTCTATCGAAATTCAAGGGCTTCTTAATTCTGATATTCAGATGCAGTTGGATCAATGTATTGCACTGCCGGCAAGTGAAAAAGAAATAGAAGCTGCTATGGAACTTTCATTGCGGTGGGCCGAGCGTTGTAAAACAGTTTTTGGTGATCAGCCAGACAAAGCACTGTTCGGTATTGTTCAGGGTGGTGATAATATGAAACTGCGTGAACGTTCTGCACAAGCGTTAAAAGAGATGGATTTGAAAGGCTATGCTATTGGGGGACTTGCTGTTGGCGAACCACAGAGTGTTATGACAGCCGTTTTGGATGTGACTTGTCCAATTTTACCAGAGGATAAACCACGTTATCTTATGGGGGTGGGAACGCCTGATGATATTTTACAAAGTGTTGCTCGTGGTATTGATATGTTTGATTGTGTTATGCCAACCCGTGCAGGACGTCATGGTTTAGCTTTTACACGTTTTGGTAGAATTAATTTGCGTAATGCGCGTTATGCAGAGGATCCACATCCTCTTGATCCACAGTCTCTTTGTCCTGCTGCATATGATTATAGCTGTGCTTATTTGCATCATTTGATTAAATCCGGTGAGTCTCTTGGTGGTATGTTATTGACTTGGAATAATCTCTTTTATTATCAGCAGCTTATGCAAGGAATTCGTGAGGCTATTGAAGAAGGATGTTATAGTGATTTTTGTGCTGAAACACGTGCTTTATGGATGCAAGGACGCTAAAGCGTTGATTGCAATGAACGCATCTGTCTTTTTTCATGTTGCTTAATCTGTTTTGTATTAAAGGCTTTTGCTAAAAATGAAGCTAAAAGTGCTTTTTAGAAATATAAAGTTGTATTGATCTAAAATAAACGTGCAGTTTATTGGTATATATTTTCTTTGTAACTGTAAAAGTAAACCGAAACTTTTACTCCGGTACGCACTACCTGATCCGGAGAAAAACAGTTTGTTTCTGTTTCTGATGACTGTTTAGATCAACAATGTTAATGAGGAGTTAGCGAACCTTTAAGGAAGTATGAAAATTGCGTTTTTATAGGGTTATTTGTATTTTTTATCCTTAAACAGTGAAGTCATAAAAACGGCCGTCTTATTAAGCAGGAAATATAAAGGTGTTTTTGTCTGAATTGAAGATTTGAAAAACACAAAAGATTAACACTTTAAAGTGTTGGCTTATTTTATTCTAATAATGATATTTTCATAACTAAAGTTTTATTTACGTTACAGAATGTTGCAGATAGTATCCAGCTAAAAAAACAAATTCTATTTATTAAAGAGATATTTTATGTCACACCAAAAGAAAAATAAAAGCATTTTTGTTTTTGTTGTGGAAGGTGTTTGAATTGTGTCATTGGAAATTTTTAAGCATAAATATAAGAAGGTCCTAAGTTCATTTATACGCTATATTACAAATTTCATGATTAAAGTATCACTCTATAGAAATGAAGAAGATGAGGAATTCTCATAGAGAAAGCATTTTTGCGTTAAGAATTGATTTGAGAACACGGTGTTTAGCAATTTTAGCTCTTGCGGTGGGGAGTTTTGCTATTGGTACTGCAGAATTTGTAGCTATGGGTTTGCAACCGGAAATGGCACGAAGCTCATCTGTTGATATTCCTACAGCGGGTCAATATATTTCTGCTTATGCATTGGGTGTTGTGATTGGGGCGCCTCTTTTAGCTGTTGCGACAGCTCAGTTATCACGCAAAGCTGTATTGATAGGATTAATGTTTTTTTATGCACTGGCAAATATTACAAGTGCTTTTTTTTCTGATTTTAGCACATTAGTAGCGTTGCGGTTTATCAGTGGTCTTCCACATGGCATCTATTTCGGTCTTGCAACTTTCGTTGCAGCTTCAATGGTGGAAATGAATGAACGGTCCAAAGCTGTCGGGTATGTTATGCTTGGTTTAACGATTGCGACTGTTTTTGGAGCACCTAGTGCAACGTGGATTGGTCAACTTGTTGGTTGGCAGAGTGCTTTTGTTCTTGTAGGTGCGATTGCTTTATTATGTTGTTTGCTTGTTTGGAAATTTTTACCTTCTGGTTTGGATCGTTCAAAAACAAGTCCTCTACGTGAACTTGGTGCATTACGGCAAAAGCAGGTTTGGTTTCTTTTGATGATGGTTTCTGTTGGAGCATCAGGATTATTTTCTGTTTTTACTTATATTAAGTCAACATTAATGCATATTGCTGGTGTTTCGCTTGATTTTGTGCCATTTATTATGCCGTTAGTTGGATTAGGTATGGTAATAGGGAATCTTTTTGGACCTAAATTTGCAGTAAAAATAGGTCTTTCACCATTGATATTTTTTTCGATGTTTTGGAGCACGTTTGTTTTTTTTCTTTTTTTCTTCTTATCACATACTCCGTTAACAGCAGCATTAGGATGTTTTTTTGTTGGTACTTCTTTTGCCGCTATGCCTTCTATACAAACAAAGATTATGGATGTCTCTCTTCATGGACAAATTTTGGCAGGAGCATTAATGCAGTCTGCTTTTAATATTGCTAATGCTCTTGGAGCAGAATCTGGAGCATGGGTTTTGAGATTGGGCTATAGTTATGAATATACCGCTATTGTTGGGGGTATTTTAACTTTATGCGGATTACTGATTTTTTGCTTCTCATGGTATATGGAAAAACATGATTAACATTTTTTCTTTTGTTTAGCTTTTTGATTGTCCTATAGGGTTTTTTAATATGCGATAAGAAACGTATAGAGCAAATGGAATACCAAGACAAAATAAAATGATGATCAGTGCTGCAAGAAGGGTTCTGGCGGCTGAAATCATCCCTACTATTCCTCCTGGATTAAAGAGACCAGCACAATTTGTAATTATTCCTGCAAGTGTTGCACTTAATGCAGCTGAAAAGAGTTGTACAGAGGTAAGGGACTCACTAGCACGTAGAGCATTCTCATTGTTTGCACATTGTAAGATTCGTGTTAACAAATGCGGCCATGCTATACCTGCACTAATCCCGATGGTAAATAATGCTAAGCAAATGATGAAAATATGTTCAGAAGTAGAATCTTTCATTGGAATAAGCCATAAAAGACTACTTATACCTAAAAGGTTTAATATGGGGGAATATACGATAATGCTACGAACTTTTTTGGCGGATATACCAGCACTTGATAGGGAACCGCATGTCCAACCCAGACTCATGAGTGACGCTATATAGCCGGCAATAAGTGGAGGTTGCCCATGAAGCTCTTGAAGGAAAAGTGGAAAATAAAGCTCTATGCTATACACCACAGTCGTCATAATGAGGATCAATGCATAAACAGGAAAAAACTCAGAAGAGATGGAGAAGGATTTATGTGGTAACATAGGATGAGGTGTGGATGTTTCAATCTTTGCTAGAACAAAGAAAAGAATCAAACCGATAATTAATCCGCAGGTTTGCGCAATTGTGGTATTTATAGCACTACCAGTAGAGATAATAAAAATTAATAAGGTGAGTATGAAAAGTTGTACGAGAGGAAGAGGGGATGTTGGAATCTCTCTTTTATTTTCTTTTGGTAAAACTTTAAGAGCTATGAGCGAGAATATTATCGCTAATGTGCCAATAATCCAAAAGGAAGCTCTCCACACGCCATAATATATAGAAATGCCGCCGATAGCTGGTCCTAACAAGGTCGATATTCCCCACATTCCAGAGATAATACTCAAGGCATGTGGCCATAGAGATGGATTAAAGATAAGACGCACTATAGAATAAGATAGAGATAGTAAAGAACCGCTTCCAAATCCCTGAATAAAGCGCCCTATTAAAAACAATGGCATAGTTGAGGCCATACCACATATGAAGGTACCAACAGTAAAAATGAATCCAGAGATCAAATAAGCTTTTTTGGGACCTATTTTTTTTAATATTTTTGTTGCAAGTGAAGTTCCAAGCAGTGATGCTGTTATGAAAACGCTTGCAACCCAAGAATAATACAGCTCACCACCAAGGTCACTCATAAGAGAGGGTAAAATTGTAATAACTATATAAACGTTAGTAGCGTGCAATACAACACCACCCGTAAACGTTAAAAAGCGAATACCATTTTTACCCAACAAAAGTGCGGACCAGCTTTTTTTTTCCACTGTTTTTGCTATTTAGTCAAAGAGTTAACCTCTTTATATTTATAAGGCAGTTATTTGAATTTGCCAAGAAAAGATTCAAAGCTCTCCTCTCGCAGAGCTTTGGAGTTTAAATGAAGTGAGAACTTAATTGCTCATAGCTTTTTTAAGATTTTCATCAATTTTATCAAGAAAACCTGTTGTAGAAAGCCATTTTTGTTTGGGGCCAATCAAAAGTGCGAGATCTTTAGTCATAAAACCTTCTTCAACGGTTTTAATACAAACCTCTTCTAATGTTTTGGAAAAGTTTTTTAATTTCTCGTTGTTATCTAGTTTAGCACGGTGTGCTAGTCCACGTGTCCATGCAAAAATAGATGCAATAGAATTTGTTGATGTTTCTTCACCCCTTTGATGCTGACGATAATGGCGCGTGACTGTGCCATGTGCCGCTTCTGCTTCAACAATTTTGCCATCTGGTGTCATAAGAACAGAGGTCATGAGACCAAGAGAACCAAAACCTTGGGCAACAATATCAGATTGCACATCACCATCATAATTTTTACATGCCCATACATAGCCACCTGACCATTTAAGCGCAGAAGCAACCATATCATCAATGAGGCGATGTTCGTAATATAATTTACGATTTTCAAATTCAGCTTTAAATTCTGCATCAAATATTTCTTGAAAAATATCTTTAAAACGGCCATCGTAAGCTTTCAAAATAGTATTTTTTGTTGAAAGATAGACAGGAACGTTTCGTTGTAATCCGTAATTAAAAGATGCGCGGGCAAAGTCTCGAATTGATTCATCAAGATTATACATAGCCATGGCAACTCCTGCGCTTGGCGCGTCAAAAATATCATGTTCGATAATTTGATTATCATCTCCGACAAATTTAATACTTAATTTTCCTTTGCTAGGAAATTTAAAATCTGTTGCTTTATATTGATCCCCAAAAGCATGGCGCCCAATAATAATCGGTTTTGTCCAGTTAGGAACGAGGCGTGGGACATTTTTACAGACAATAGGTTCACGAAAAATGACACCCCCTAAAATATTACGAATTGTACCATTGGGTGATTTCCACATTTTTTTTAGACTAAATTCTTTAACACGTGCTTCATCGGGTGTGATGGTTGCACATTTTATACCAACCCCATACTTTTTGATAGCATTGGCGGAATCGATAGTTACCTGATCATTGGTTGCATCTCGATTTACGACGGAAAGATCGTAATATTTAAGCTCAATATCGAGATAGGGATGGATCAATTTATCTTTAATATATTTCCAGATGATACGAGTCATTTCATCCCCATCGATTTCAACAACGGGGTTTTCCACTTTGATCTTTGCCATTAGAAGTCCTTTTTTGTTTAAGTGATATTATTTTTTATAGCACTTTCAGACTTATGATGAAAAGTAAAAACGAGGATGATAAAAGAGGAAGTGGAATTTATCGCATATATCGCATATATAGGGAATATTTATTTTTTTTGTTAGGTATTTCATTTAATGCTTTAATAAATTTATATTATCTTAGTGTTTGTTATAGCTATCCAGAGATAGAGATATTGTATTTTATAAGTAAATGGATCAAAAAAGCTATAGATTTTTGTGTTGTCTCAGCTCTACAGCTGTGCCCCGTTTGTTTAGAGAAAATCAAATATATTAGATACAGAGCCATAATCAAGAAGAGTTTATAAAACAAATTTAAGACTAGCTTTTCAGCATGTTTAAAAAAAATCTTAAAGTTTTTTAGAATGAACAGAAATTTATAAACGGTAAAGCTGTATTTCACCAAAAAATTTAATAATGCATGTATTAATATAGATTATAAACTCTAACTTATTATGAAATAAAACTCTTAAAAAAGATTCTATTTTACGAATCCCCATCTTACTACATCTATGATAAAGTTCTGTTAGAATAAAGAAAATAATTACAAAGTAAGAGCGATCTTCGCAGAGATAATTTTAAAAATCCTATTCCCTAACCTTTATTTACGCACCCCGAACCTAGAAAAATATAAATTAAATTAATAAGTTATTTGTACTAAAATATTACATGGTACGCCCAAGGGGAATCGAACCCCTGTTTCCGCCGTGAAAGGGCGATGTCCTAACCGCTAGACGATGGGCGCAAACCAATGAACAGGCTTATAGAGAGGATCTTTTTACTTCGCAAGCCCTTTTGCGTAATTTTTTTGAAAAAACATGTCTTATTGAATTATTTTCGATAGATTTATATCATTTTCGGCAGGATTCTTTTACTTTCTGGAGTTATGCGTGAAAAAATAGAGGGAATGATTAGAATGCTTGATAAAAGATTTTGATGTTAGTATTAGTTAACCCATGATATTTTTTTACTTACCATTTTGAAAAATAGGTCAAAATAAAAAATCAGTATGTTAAATAGGCTGGTGCTTTCTTGGGTGTGTGGTGAATGTTTTATTTCCTCAAAGAGCTTATATAACTCAGAGAGTAATCATCAAGATTTTTGAGAAAACTACAAATCACTACAAAATTCAATAAAGTTTGCTCTTTTTTGAGACAGAGTGATTGTAAGCTAAAAAAGGATGCGGAATCATATAAAGCCTCATTTTACAAGAGCTCATAGATTCATTTTGTTTAATTGAATGAAAGAAAATCTCTATCATAGGTACAAAATATTGGCTCATATCCAAAGAAGAATAAAGTTAATCATCACTTTTTCTCATGTTTATTTCCATGTGATTGAATAATAAAACTTTGGAACAAATAAAATTTATTCTTTGCTTTTTCAAATACATAGAAATAACTCTTTGTTTAAAAGCTTTTATACATGTAGAGGATTGATTCAGGAATGCGTAATCGCAATACACTGACATTCTAAGGTATTGATGATGCCCACTTTGATATAAGGTATCAGTAGTTATATGGAGTATGACGAATTTTGGATTTAAAGAGGAGATATCTTTACTACAGCTCAAGTGATACATCGGCAATAAGAGATGTGTAGCTATTCTCTAACAAATTTATTTCTTCGATTTTCTTGAATTTAGCTGAAAGAATATTGTTTTTTCAATATTTGTCGGATTAAAAGAGCAATTTTATATGGGGTTTTTAATTTTTATAGCTATTTGTTTATGATAGTTTACATCTGTAAAATTGGAAGATTTTCGGTGAGCGTGCCTGTAATAGTGTAGTTTATTTGTAAAATATTTTTCAATGTATAGGTAGATAAGTTTTTCTAATTAGCAATGAGAGATTTATAATTTTTTTATGGATAGAAAATTTTATTGAGGTTATGAAATACTTCTATTTTCATGAAATCTATTGTGCCACTTTTTATTAAAAATAATGTTTCTTTATGTTGCTCTTGGTTAAAAGGTGTATAAAAAGCAATATGAAGTTTATGATGGAAAGTTTTTCTTGGACTCACTCAATCTTCAGGACTTAAAGTATTTGTTTTTATCAAGGATTTTACTCTTTGAAAAAATAGATATTTTTGTTCTTAAAAAAATTATTGAACGAATACTATTGTTGTATTAGCGAAAGAATGGGTTGAATAGAATAGGGTACTTCTTTAAATTATGTTTGGCTATAAGCATTATTTTTATTGATTTTCGCATCATTTAAATATTTTTCAAAAGCAGATTAAGGGTAAGCAGTTAGATAATGGCAGAAGCTTTAAAGGTTGGCATTGCAGGTCTGGGTACGGTTGGTAGTTCAGTGATGAAAATTCTACGTGAAAAAGCGAGTGATTTGGCTTTTCAGTGTGGACGACCAATTAAAATTGTTGCTGTTAGTGCGCGTGATAAAAGCCGTAATCGTGGAATTGATTTGAGTGATGTAAAATGGTTTGATTCACCAGTGGATATGGCTGTTTCTGATGAAATTGACGTTTTTGTTGAATTAATTGGTGGCGAATTAGATGTCGTGTATGAAGCTGTTAAGAAAGCGCTTGAGATGGGACATCATGTTGTTACTGCCAATAAAGCGCTTCTCGCTCGACATGGAGTGACTCTTGCTGTCATTGCAGAAAAAAAAGGCGTTTTTCTTAATTTCGAAGCGGCCGTCGCTGGGGGAATTCCTATTATAAAAGCGATGAGAGAATCACTCTCTGGAAATCATATATCGCGGATTTATGGTATTCTTAATGGAACCTGCAACTATATATTAACACGCATGTTTACTGAAGGTCTTTCATTCGAAAATTGTTTGGCGGATGCTCAGAGACTTGGTTATGCTGAAGCTGATCCAACTTTTGATATTGGGGGAAATGATACCGCTCATAAATTAGCTTTATTGACAAGTTTGGCATTTGGAACTGCAGTTTCATTAGATGATGTTTATGTTGAAGGAATTAGCAATATTTCGCAGATTGATATCCGAGCGGCTGATGAATTGGGTTATCGGATTAAGCTTTTAGGAGTTGCATTAAAAACCGATTCCGGAATTGAGCAACGTGTCCATCCAACAATGGTACCAACGTCATCAATGATTGCGCAGATTCATGGCGTAACGAATGCCCTTTCTATTCAAAGTGATTTGTTAGGAGAATTGCTGTTTTCTGGTCCTGGAGCTGGAGGGGCGGCAACAGCATCAGCTGTTATTGGTGATTTGGCTGACATAGCGAAAGCATATCACGGTTTTCAGTGTGCACCTGTTTTGAGAATTCCAGCATTGGGTCTTGCTCCTCATAAAAGAGCGCGAATTTCTCATCATGCAGGTGGTTATTTCATTCGTTTAAATGTTCATGATCGTGCTGGTGTTTTTGCGGCAGTTGCAAGGCATATGGCTGATAATCATATTTCATTAGAGTCAATTGTTCAAAGGCCTTTTGTAGATAGTCAGATTGTAAAAACAATTATTTTGATAACGCATGAAACAACAGAAGTGAATGTACAAAAAGCGCTTGCTGCAATTGAAAGAGATGGTCATCTTGTTGCAAAATCTCAATTCATTCGTATCGAACCTATGGCATAAAATTGATAATTTATTTTATAATGGCAAAGAGAGAGGCTTGAGTGCTTTTTTCTTTTGTGGAAAGCTCTTGTCTTTGCTAAAAGCTTGCTTTTTAATGCTTCGCAATAAATGCTAATGTTTTTTGCTGGTACTCATTTGGTAGGATTTTTATATGCCCGCAACTCAGAAAAATTTAAATGGTCTTGATCGTATTCTAACTCTTGAATTGGTGCGTGTCACTGAACGCGCTGCTGTTGCAGCTGCACGATGGCGCGGTCGTGGGGATGAAAAAGCTGCTGATCAAGCTGCTGTAGATGCAATGCGTCAGGAACTTAATCGGTTGCCCGTTGATGGTACAGTCGTGATTGGTGAAGGTGAACGCGATGAAGCTCCTATGCTGTATATTGGAGAGAAAGTAGGGTGTCAAAAAAATGGGCTAGCGATTGATATTGCACTTGATCCACTTGAAGGAACAACAATTTGTGCAAAAAATCTCGCTAATTCCCTAGCAGTGGTTGCAATTGCTGAAAAGGGTAATTTGCTTTATGCTCCTGACGTTTATATGAAAAAAATAGCCGTTGGTCCTGGTTATCCTAAGGGGGTTGTTGATATAGATGCTGTTCCTGCTGATAATATTTATGCCCTTGCAAAAGTTAAGGGTGTCACTGTTAATCAGGTGACTGTTTGTATTATGGATCGACCTCGTCACGAGAAATTAATTGAGGAAGTGCGAGCGACTGGGGCGTCAATTCGCTTAATTGGCGATGGAGATGTTGCGGCTGTTATCGATACAACTGATCCAGATGAAACGGGTGTTGATATCTATATGGGGATTGGTGGAGCACCAGAGGGCGTATTAGCGGCAGCTGCTTTGCGTTGTATTGGTGGGCAGATGCAAGGACGTTTGCAGCTTGATACAGAAGAAAAAATCGCACGTGCAGAAAAAATGGGGATAGAGAACCCTCATAAAGTTTATACGATGGAAGAAATGGCAAAGGGTGATGTGTTGTTTTCTGCAACAGGTGTAACGGATGGCAATATGCTTTCAGGTGTTAAATTTACCCCTCGTTATATTCAAACGGAAACACTTGTGATGCGTTCACACACTGGTACAATTCGTCATATTAAAGCGCAGCATAGAGATTATTCAAAATTTGATTGATACTTACTATAGTCATTAAAAAAGTGAAAAACCTCGTTTTTAAAAAGTGCGCTTCCATAAAAGCTCTAAGATATGCCTTTATGGAAGTATTGACGATGTGTTTAGAAATTATTTTATTGTTATGAGAGCTGAACAGAATGTACCCAGCCATTTTTATCTTCTATATTGCCTTTTTGAAGGTCAACAAGTTGTGTGCGAAATTGTTGTGTAATCTCGCCCATCATTTCATTTCCGATAACGAATTCACCATCTTTGTACTTAAAACGGCCGATTGGTGTAATAACAGCTGCCGTACCACAAGCGAAGACTTCTTTAAGGTGACCACTTCGTGCATCTTCTTTGAGCGATTCAAAAGAATAAGGACGTTCCTCTATTATTAATCCCATTTGTTGCGCCAATTGCAAAATTGAGTGACGTGTTATTCCCGGCAGGATAGTGCCATTAAGTGCAGGTGTTACAAGTGTATTGTTTGCCATAATAAAGCAAACATTCATGCCACCAAGTTCTTCAATCCACTTATGTTCAATCATATCAAGGAAAAGGACTTGGCTACAATTATTTTGTGTCGCACGGCTTTGGGCCAATAAGCTTGCTGCATAGTTGCCACCACATTTAGCAGCGCCTGTGCCTCCTGGACCAGCACGGCTATAATCTGTTTCGATCCAGACGCTAATAGATTTTTCTTCTCCTTTAAAATAGGACTCAACAGGAGATGCTATGATACAAAAAAGATATTCTTTGGAAGGGCGAACTCCTAAAAAGTTTTCATTGCCAAACATGAATGGACGTAGATAGAGGCTAGCGTTTAGAAGATCTGAAACCCATTTTTGATCAATTTTAACCAACTGATTAACGGCATCTAAAAAGATATCCTTTGGCAATTCTGGCATAGCTAAACGCTTCGCCGATTCTATAAAACGTTGTGCATTGGCATCAGGACGGAATAACAAAATGCGACCGTCTTTTGCGCGATATGCTTTTAAACCTTCAAAAATTTCTTGCCCATAATGCAAAACAGTGCTTGCTGGGTTAATCTCTAGAGCCTTGTATTGAGAAATAACAGCGTTATGCCAACCTTTGTCTTCAGTCCATTGGATGGTACACATATGATCGGTAAAAAATTGACCAAAACCAGGGCTTTTTAGAATTTTTTCGCGGTTCTCGTCTGATAGAGGAGAGGGGTGTTTTTCTATTGTAAACGGAAGCAGTGGTATGGAAAATTTCATAACTAAAACCTTTTAGGTATATTTTTTTCGACGTGTTTTTATTATAAAAATAATGAAATACTTTCATTGTAACTTTATTATTAGCAAAACATTTGTGTCAATGCTTTATTATAGAATTAATCAAAAAGACTATTGAGAGCTCTTTTTATTTTCATGTTTTTTCTTCTTCATTTTGTCAAGTAACCTGGAACCTTTAGTGATCTTTAGCGTTTTTCAAAATAAGTATCTGAATAATTTCGTCTATAGATACTTTTGTAACTTAGGTAGGGGAATTGAAAAAAGGAATTCACTATGATTGATAGAAATTATCACACATATGAGAAACGTATAGATTCTGAAAAAAAAGAGCGTGAACAGCTTAATTCAATTGGTAGAGGTATCCTTGCTATTCTTCTTGGAGTCTTTATTATTTGGTTTGTTTTTGGTTTTTTAGGATCTTTCTTTGAAAAAAAACCTGAACATATCTCTCATTATGATGCGACACAATCAAATCAAACAATAACCAGTCCAAGAAAAGATTTAAATTCGACATCAGAAATACCTTATACCTATAAAAATACAACGCCATCTTTAACCCATGAGTAATCCTTTAGATAACAAATCTAAAGGCATGGATTAAGATGTGAAGTCTTTCAAATGTATAAGCTTAAAAAATTGAAAGAATTTTAATTCCTGAAATAAATCATGCTGTGGTTGTTAAAGTCTGCTGCATGATTTGTTTAGCGTGTGATGAAGCAGTTTCCTCCGGAATTTTTTATAGTTTCACAAAGATTTATGGCGTCATTCCGATTTTGCGTTTGTATACGAACACGATAATAGGTTCCTTTTCCTGGTATGAGGGCAGATTGAATACTTAAAGGACGTGCACCAATAAGGAAGCCAAATCTAGATTTCATGCTTTTCAAAGAATCCGTTGCTAATGCATGGGTTGGTTGAGATGCAAGTTGTACATAATAGCTTTCTGAATTTTGTGTAGTTACGCGGTTTGATGATGGTGAGCGAGAATCAATATGTTTTTGTCGTTCTGAATTTCTTTCTGCATGTGAAGGAAGAGGTATAATTTTTTCTTCAACATTAGAGGGTGAAGTGCTTTCAGCTATTATTTTATCAATATTACTTGTGAAAGTCTGTTCTGTTTCTTCGTTATTTGTATTGGATTCGTATGAAGAAACAGAAGAAGAATCTTGAAATTGATCTCCAGCAGTTTGATCAATCATCTTTTCTCGTTCATCAGAGTTTTTTTCCTCTGTGTGATGCATTGGTGATAGGACAACGGTGCCATCTGGGTTTACAATAACAGTTTGCACTTCCCGTGTTGGAATGGTGTGGTTGACAGCTCCAGTTACTGCATTTTCAACATCAGATTCATTAAGAGAAGAAGAGGAAAAGTTTGCAGATTCTTGTTGGTTTAATTCTGTTAAGTCTTCAGGCTGTTCAGAATTATCAATAAGAGATTGTTGTGTATTTTCTTGTTTTTCACTTTGTTCGGTTGTTTGTTTATAAATATCTAAATTATGTGCAACATCATTCTTTGTTTCAGTTGTTTCTTGTTTGAATTTGAAGGGTGTATTATCTGCCTGGATGATGGGAGCACTTTCATTTTTTTGTGATGGCATAAAAAAATGAGAATAACCAAAAAAACCAATTGCTATTAAGGTAAGAAGAATAACACTTCTGATAAGAGTTTTACCAATAATAAAGTTCTTTAAGGGAGGAGTGGCTGATGCATGGGGGGGAATTTCATCTGTATCTCTATGGGAAGAATAATACTCCATATCATCGTCAGTAGGGAGACGGTTGACGCTCTGATCTTGAGAACTTCTATAGATATCTTCTTTTGGATTTTCCATGTTTTGATGAAAGATTTCACTGAAGACATCATTTTGTTGTTGGCGTGAAAAATCTTCTGCTGGAACATTTCCTACATTGAGTACATCAGCAAACTCTTCTTTTAAACCATCAGTCGGTACATCATATTCTGGAGCTTCATAGGGAACTTCAGGAACCATAATTGGTCCGGTTTTTTCTACAATTTCCTCTGCAAATTTATAAGTATCGACCTTCGGAGGGAAAGACTTCCTATGCTTGGAGTTATGAGCAAAAAAATTCTCTTTTTGTTTTGTATTAGGAATCTCCGGTGAGGAGGGCATAGAATTTAAATTATTTTGACTATAGACCCCATCTTTTTTATTGTTTTGATCAGAGATATTTTTAGCGCTGTTGATGTATGAGGCTTGTGTATCACGATATTTTGGAGTTGTTTCAGCATAAGATTCTTGTTTTGTGAATTCTTCT
Source organism: Bartonella sp. P12B (assembly GCF_055796185.1). Classification (NCBI taxonomy): domain Bacteria; kingdom Pseudomonadati; phylum Pseudomonadota; class Alphaproteobacteria; order Hyphomicrobiales; family Bartonellaceae; genus Bartonella; species Bartonella sp. P12B. The sequence goes on from NZ_JBTTDI010000003.1 coordinate 68,185, forward strand.
TCATAAAATTGGGGATAATCAGGAGTGTGGCGCTCTTGTGGAAAGCCTTCTAAATCAGATTGTTTGTTGGTTTGTGTAAAATTCAAGGGTAATGAGGATTCAGTTGCTCTTTCATTTCTTGCATTCTCCTGTTTTTCTGAAATCAGATTAGAAGATGAGGAAAATGTATTGGTCTCAAAAGAGGGGGAGCGATCAGAGTAATATTCTGTAGCCCAACTTTCTTGATTAGCTGAAACTTTATATGGGTGATTCACAGGTGTGTCGTAGAAGCTTTGGTTGCTGTCATGATTTTGTTGTATATTTGAAGCATCTTTTTGTTGCGAGATTGTTTGTGAAAGATGGCGGAATTGTTCAGGAGATTGTGTGGAGCCTTCCCGAACATTATCGTGCTTATCCGCTTCATCAAAAAAGAATTTTTTTGATCGTTCATTAAAGTCACTTTTTTCAAAAAAAGGATCAGTATGGATTGGTGCGCTTCTCTTTTGAGGTGATTGATTTTTTTGGATAGGCAATGGAGAGAGCGCATCTAAAATTTGCTCTTCATCATGATGAACAGCTAAAGTGTGTCTCTCTTCAGGCAAAGAGCTGTTTTGTTCTAAATGGTTGAAGAAAGCTGTTGAAAAAGAATCTGAGGGTGATTCATGACTGCCAGATCGTTTCTTTTGATCGTCAAAAGACAAATTGTTTGTTAAATTATTTTCAAGCTCTGATTCTAGAAAGGACAAATCAAAATCATCACGATAGGACGAAGGTTTAGGGGGATGAGATATTGATTGATCAGTTGGTAAAGAAGAATGGTCTCTTTGATTTTCACTGTGTTTGTTCGGATTAAAAATTCGCGTAAGTCTGTCTAAAGGATCATGGTGTCCATGATCTTTTTTTATTCCGTGCGGATTTTTGCGATCGTTATCGCTCATAGCTTTTCTCACATAATGATCTGCATTTGCGTGCAATAAATGGTTAATTTTGATTTGTTATATTTTAAAATTACAAATTTCCCCCTCCTACGACAAGGATATATGAAAAAATTTATCAACAAAGTATCTATTTTATGTATTTATAGAACTTTTTCAACGCATTTCTGTTGGTGCTTCGACTCCCACAATTTTAAGTCCTGATGATAAAATGTTTATTATAGCTTGTATTAATCCCAATCTAGCGAGGGATAGTTCTTTATCATCAGGCTGAATAAAACGTAAATTAAAATTATCGCTTCCTTTGTTCCAATGGGCGTGAAAGCTGGAAGCGAGCTCATAGAGATAAAACGCCAATCGATGTGGTTCTTTATGAACGACAGCTTGTTCAATGATACGAGGATATTCAGAAAGTTTGCGTATTAAGAATATTTCATTGTCATCAGTTAATCGGTTAAGGTGTGCAATCATTGTATCGTTGGAAAGATTTTCAATATGAAGGATTTCTTGCGCTTGACGAAAAACAGAGTGACAACGGGCATGTGCGTATTGTACGTAAAAAATGGGATTGTCTTTTGATTGTTCTGTCACTTTAGTAAAGTCAAAATCAAGAGGGGCTTCACACTTACGGTATAGCATCATAAAACGCACTGGATCACGGCCAACTTCTTCCACAACATCACGCAGCGTAACAAACGATCCTGCTCTTTTTGACATACGTACAGGTTGACCGTTGCGAAAGAGCTTTACCAATTGACATAAAAAGACACTCAATTTGGCTTTATCACCAGAAATTGCTTTTGCTACCGCTTCTAGCCGCTTTACATAACCGGCGTGGTCAGCACCTAAAATATAAATCATTTCATCAAAATGACGATTGAATTTATCATGGAAATAAGCAACATCCGCAGCAAAATAAGTGTAAGAACCATCAGATTTCACTAAAACACGATCTTGGTCGTCTCCTACATCGGTTGAACGGAATAAGGTTTGTTCGCTTGCTTCCCAGTCTTGTCTATTTTGCCCTTTTGGTGGTGGGAGTTTCCCTTTGTAGATATAACCCTTCAAAGTGAGTTCATTAATCGTATTACGAATAGCGCGCGCATTATCTGCATAAAGCATTTTCTCAGAGAAAAAGAGATCATGATAAATATTAAGAGCAGCTAAATCTTCGCGAATCATTGACATCATGGCATGAATTGCACGTTCTTTTACGATAGAGAGAGCTTCATCTTGATCCATAGTGAGTAATTGGTCACCAAATTCTTGGGCAAGGGTTTGCCCCAACGGTATTAAATAATCACCAGGGTAGAGCCCTTCTGGAATTGTATTGATTTTTTGGCCAAGAGCTTCGCGATAGCGTAAGAGTACGGAATGAGCTAGGACTTCAATTTGTTTACCAGCATCATTGATATAATATTCTTTCGTAATGTCGTAGCCAACAAATTGCAATAAATTAGAAAGAACATCTCCAACGACAGCTCCACGGCAATGTCCCACATGCATTGGCCCTGTTGGATTTGCTGACACATATTCAACATTGATGCGCTTTCCTTGTCCAATTGGAATACGACCATAAGAGATCCCTAATTCTAGCATGGATTTTATGACATCTTGCCAAAATGGTTTTGTAAGCTTGATGTTGATAAATCCAGGACCGGCGACCTCAATACAGTCGATAGAAGAATCAATTTTGAGAAGTCCTATGATTTTTTCTGCAAGGACACGTGGATTAAAACCAATAGATTTTGCAAGCACCATAGCAGCATTGGTTGATAAATGTCCATGGGAGGAATCACGTGGGGGATCAACGGTGATTTTTGATAAATCTAAATTTTCTCCATTTTTTCCTTTTATGCTAGATGTTTCGAGTGATTTTTTAATTTTTTTCTCGAAGTTTTTAAAGACATTCATATTGAGCTTCCATCATATATTCAAAAGCAATTAAACAAAATATCATCGGTATGATCAAATAAGCGGTGATATTCGCGTAGAGCATAGTGATCAGTCATGCCTGACAGAAAGTCAGCAATAAGACGTGCTAACTCTTGATCTGTTAAATGAGCTGCTTTGCTGTGCCAGCTTTCAGGCATTCTATCTGGATTCTGATAATAACAGTCGAATAATTTTTGTACAATGCATTTTGCTGTATCGCGACGACTGAGAACTTGTTCATGATAATAAAGATTTTTAAAAAGAAAATCTTTTAGTTCTTTATCGTAAACTGCCATTGCAGGAGAAAAAGTAACAATAGTTTGTTTTGCTTGGTGAACATCATCTATGCTTTTTGGTTTGATCTTTGCTAAATTCTTTTGTGATTGTTTAATAACATCCTCAACCATGGATGTTATCTGTTTGCGCACCAGTTCGTAACCGCGCCGAGTTTGATCAAGCTGTGGATACTCTGCTTTTATATCTTCTAATAATGCTGCAGTTAGCGAAACTTGTTCGAATTGATCAATTGTTAAAAATTGTGAACGTAAACCATCATCAATATCATGGGCATTGTAAGCAATATCATCAGCAATAGCAGCGCATTGTGCTTCTAGACCCGCAAAGTAATCGAGTTCAAGATCTTGCTTTGTATTGTATTGTAGAATATCGAGAGGGACCTCTTTCTTGTTTGCATAAGGACCTAAAAGGGGACCGTTATGTTTTACAAGGCCTTCCAGCGTTTCCCAAGTAAGGTTAAGTCCATCAAAATTTGCATAGCGCTGTTCCAGTCTTGTGACGATGCGTAATGCTTGTGCATTATGGTCAAAACCACCATAGTGTGCCATTGCTTCATTAAGGGCATCTTCGCCCGCATGGCCAAAAGGTGTATGTCCAAAGTCATGAACAAGAGCAATAGCTTCGGCAAGATCTTCATCAAGACAGAGTGTACGTGCTAATGTTCGTGCAATTTGGGAAACTTCTATTGAATGTGTTAAACGTGTCCGATAATGATCGCTTTCGTCGGCAATAAACACTTGTGTTTTATGTTTAAGTCGCCGAAATGCATTAGAATGGATAATACGATCTCTATCTCGTTGAAAAGGTGATCGAAAAGTACTGATCGTTTCGTCGAATAATCTACCACGACTTGTTTGCGGGTTGGCACTGTAAACTGCTCGAGATTGGTAATTGATATTGCTTATATCCATTGTAAGTTGTCTATTCTTATCTTAAAATTGAGGTTGATCTATATAATAAACTTCTCTTTCATTAGGGATACTCTTTCTTGATAGTTTAATGCAAGGATATATAGAATGTGCGTGAATATTTCAGATGCTGCTGCCAAGAGAATTGCACAGATACTTTTGAATGAACCCGATAAAATAGGATTACGTATTTCTGTTGAAGGCGGTGGTTGTTCGGGTTTTTCTTATAAATATAATTTGGTTTCGCAAACGCATGAAAATGATTTTGTTCTTAAAAAAGATGGAGCGGTTGTCTTGATTGATTCCTTATCGCTTCCTTTTATGGAAGGGGCTATCATTGATTTTGTGGATGATCTTATGGGACAGTCTTTTCAAATTCATAATCCCAATGCTGTTTCATCGTGTGGTTGTGGTGTGAGTTTTTCAATTTAGTGTGGTGACTTTGTGATATTGTTTCTTGAAAAAATGATAACTTTGGTCAACAATGTAAAAATGAATATTTTTACAAAAATATTGCGTCAGTGGTTATGGCTATGTGTAGCGCTTATTTTATTAATCTGGAATAATTGTGTTTTTTCTGAAGAAGGAAAAGAGCAAGGTTATCAACAAAAACAATCAACAAATTTTACTTTAAAATCTCAAGATTCTGAAAAAGAAAATTCCATTTCTCAGACCGATCTCACTCTATATGCTCGTTTGAAAGACAGCAATGAAAACATTGAAAAAGGGCTCGTATGGCGGGTTTATGCCCCCATTTTAGGGATTGATAATAAATTACCACTTATTGCAACTTATGAAGGTGGGAGTGCACATTTTAACTTAGAGCCGGGGAATTATCTTATTCATGTCTCTTTTGGTCATTCAAGCGGCGTGCATCGTGTAAATTTAGAAAGTGGGCAAAATCTTGTTAAGACTTTTAATCTTGATGCTGGTGGTGTTATTTTAAATGCTACCCTTCTCAATGGTATCATCAACGAAAAAGAATTGCGTTTTATTATCTATGAAGATGAAAAAGAAAATGATGATACTGGTGTCATTTTATCAAATATTAAAGCTCAGTCAATTGTGCGTTTGAAAGCTGGTCACTATCACGTAGCTTCTCATTATGGTTCCATTAATGCTATTGTCCGTTCCGATATCCAAGTAGATGCAGGAAAAATTACAGAAGTAACGTTGGAACATCAGGCGGCTCAAATCATCTTGAAGTTGGTACGGCAAGAAGGAGGGGAAGCGCTTGCTGATACAAGTTGGTCTATTACCAATGATTCTGGTGATATTGTTTATGAAACAGTTGGTGCTTATGTTTCGCTCGTGTTGGCTGAGGGTGAATATATTGCAATTGCTAAAAATCAAGATAAAATTTATCAAAAAGTTTTTTCTGTTGTTTCTGGCCATGATGAAGATATAAGTGTGATAGCAAATGCACAAAATATGCAACAAATTGAAGAAGAAATGGATTAAGTGTCATTCATAGTGTAACCTGTGATGAGAGATAGGTAGAAAGTTTTGGCTATAGAAATTTCAACAGTTGGTGTATTTTTTGCTGGTGCATTATCTTTTTTATCACCATGTGTTTTGCCACTCGTTCCTCCTTATTTGTGCTATATGGCAGGTGTTGGTATTGATGATTTTCGTTCAGAAAAGCGTGAAGAAAAATCATTTATACGCTGGGAGCTGTTCTCTTGTGTTCTTACTTTTGTACTTGGTTTTACAACTGTCTTTGTTGCGTTAGGTGCCAGTGCAAGCACAATTGGTAAGTTTGTTGGTTATTATCGTGATTGGTTTGCACTGGCTGCTGGAATTATCATTATTATTTTTGGTGTAAATTTTTTAGGCCTTTTCAAGATTGCTTTTTTATTTCGTGAGTTACGTTTTCAAACACACAAAACGCCAGCTGGTCCTTTAGGAGCTTATGTTGTTGGTTTGGCTTTTGCATTTGGTTGGACGCCATGTATTGGTCCAATTTTGGGACCTGTTATAACCCTTGCTGGAACAAAAGATACTGTGGGTGAAGGAGCTTTTCTCCTAGGAATTTATGCGTTAGGTCTTGGGGTGCCTTTTTTCTTAGCAGCTCTCTTTTCCAGTAGTTTTATGAGATTTTTAGGAGTTTTTCGTGTTCATTTAGGAAAAGTTGAAAAAGTTATTGGAATTTTGTTAGTTGTTACGGGTATCTTATTTTTAACAGGTTCTATGCAGGATCTTTCCTTTTGGCTTTTGGAGAAATATCCTTTGTTGAGCAATGTTGAATCTGTTCGTTGGCACGATATTATAAGTTTTTTTGGATTTTCTCGTTAGTCTTATGTGTTTTTATGGTTAGAAATTGCCTTTCTATTATTCTTGCAGCAGGTGAGGGGACTCGTATGAAGTCCTCTCTTCCCAAAGTGCTGCATAAAATTGCTGGATTGCCCCTAATCTGCCACGTTATAAAACAAATAGAATTAGCAGGTGTTGCACAATTAGCTGTTGTTGTGGGGAAGGAGGCAGGCTGTGTTACCGAAATTGTTCAATCATTTGTAAAAAATGCGATGATTTTTGAACAAAAAGAACGTTTAGGAACCGCTCATGCTGCTCTTTGTGCGCGCTCAGCTTTGCAAAAAAAAATGGATGATGTTCTCATTGTTTTTGGTGATACCCCTTTGATTGAGCAAGATTCATTGCTCAAAATTCGTATGCCGCTTGCTGAGGGAGCAGATATTGTTATCGCTGGTTTTTATGCTGAAAATCCAACAGGTTATGGGCGTCTTCTAGAGAAAAATGGTAAACTTATCGCGATTATAGAAGAAAAAGATGCAAGCGATGAAGAAAAAGAGATTGCTTTTTGTAATGGTGGAATAATGGCTATTAATGGAAAGCATGCCCTTTCTCTTTTAGAGAAGGTTGATAATAATAATTTTAAGCAAGAATATTACCTAACAGATATTGTCTCCATTGCATCGCGTGAAGGATTAGATGTTCGAGTTGTTGAAGTGCCTTTTGATAATGTTATAGGGATTAATAACTGTATAGAGCTTTCTGAGGCCGATGCTTTGTGGCAAAAGCGCAAAGCACGTGATTTAATGTTGTCTGGTGTGACGATTCTTAAACCAGAAACTGTTTATTTTTCTCATGATACAGAAATTGCACCTGATGTGGTCATTGAACCAAATGTTTATTTTGGGGTGGGGGTAAAAGTCCATCCTGGCGCAGTTATCCATGCGTTTAGTTATTTAGAAGGTAGCGTGGTTGGTGTGGATGCACGAATTGGTCCTTATGCACGTTTGCGTTCTGGAACAGAATTAGCGCGGTCTGTAAAAGTTGGAAATTTTTGCGAAATTAAACAAGCAAAAGTGGGAGAAGCTACTAAGATTAATCATTTAAGTTATATTGGCGATGCAGAAATTGGTGCACATAGCAATATTGGGGCTGGTACCATTACTTGTAATTATGATGGATTTCACAAATATAAAACTGAGATTGGTGATAATGCCTTTATTGGTTCCAATTCAGCTCTTATTGCTCCACTTATTATTGGAAAAAGTTCTTATATCGCTTCAGGAAGTGTCATTACCGACAATGTGCCTGTAAATAGTATCGCTTTTGGGCGTGCACGACAGGTGATAAAAGAGGATTATGCAGCAAGATTACGAGCACGTTTGGCTGCAAAAAAACAAAAAAAATAATCATTTTCAGTTTATTTCTTTACTTTATGATGATCTCATAATTAGCTAGGGAGCTTATTCTTAAGTATTGCCGTATACTATATTTTCTTTATTTATACCTTAAAGTTTTAAATAAAGGGTGTTGGATTATTTGTTTGATCTATAAATCTGGGATGTGAGTTGGAGTTTTTGAATGTGCGGAATTATCGGAATTCTTGGAAATAAAAGTGTTGCATCCTCTTTGATTGAAGGTTTGAAACGTCTTGAGTATAGAGGATATGATTCCTCTGGTATAGCAACAGTACATAATGGACGCCTTTATCGTATGCGTGCTGAAGGGAAGCTTATTCATTTAGAAGAAAAATTTAAAAAGGCCCCTCTGGAAGGAAATTTAGGGATTGGCCATACGCGTTGGGCCACACACGGAGTTGCTGTAGAACGAAATGCCCATCCTCATATAACGGAACGCCTTGCCATTGTTCATAATGGTATTATTGAAAATTTTGTAGAATTGCAAAAGGAACTCATTGAGGATGGTTATATCTTTGAAACAGAAACGGATACTGAAGTTATTGCGCATTTAATTACGCATGCTTTAGAAAGTGGTCTTTCGCCACGAGAGGCTATGCGCACAAGTTTGAAAAGGTTGCAAGGTGCTTTTGCCATTGCTGTTATTTTTGAAGGTGACGATAATCTTATGATTGCTGCTCGTTCTGGTCCGCCGCTAGCGGTTGGCTATGGAAGAGATGAATTTTTTGTCGGCTCTGATGCCATTGCTTTGGCACCATTCGTAAATCGTATTAGTTATATGGAAGATGGTGATTTGGCTGTTCTCACACGTGAAGGAGTAACAACTTATAATGTCGAAAATCAGCTGGTAGAACGCCCTATTAATACATTGTTTGAAGAATCTTTATTAGTTTCTAAGGGCAATCATCGTCATTTCATGCACAAGGAAATGTTTGAACAACCTGAAGTGATTTCTCATAATTTAGCGCGTTATCTTAATCTTGGAAATTACACGATTCGCTCACTTGATAATTTGATTGATTGGAAAAATATTAACCGATTGTTGTTTGCAAGCTGTGGAACAGCTTATTATTCAACCTTAGTTGCACGCTATTGGTTTGAGAAGTTTGCTGCTTTAAGCGTTGATAATGATGTCGCTTCGGAGTTTCGTTATCGTGAACCACCCATAACTGCTGATATATTACCGATATTTGTTTCCCAATCTGGTGAAACAGCAGATACTTTAGCTTCGTTGCGTTATTGTCGCGAGCGTGGTGTAAAAACAGCAATAATTGTGAATGTTGAGCAATCGACAATGGCTAGAGAAGCTGATTTTATTCTACCAACATTAGCCGGACCGGAAATTGGTGTTGCTTCAACGAAAGCCTTTACTTGTCAGTTAGCAACCCTTGCTGCAATGGCGCTTAGTGCTGCTAAGCAACGGGGGTCTCTTTCAGAGAAAGAAGAACATCTCTTTGTTCAACAGTTAGCAGAGGTGCCGCGGATTTTAAATGAGGTTTTAAAGCTAGATGATAAAATTGAAGGAATTTGTCGTCATTTAGTCAATGTAAAAAGTGTTCTTTATCTTGGTCGTGGTACTTCTTATCCAATTGCTTTGGAGGGGGCGCTTAAACTGAAGGAACTCTCTTATATTCATGCTGAAGGCTATGCAGCGGGTGAGTTAAAACATGGGCCTATTGCACTGGTGGATGAGACAATTCCAGTGATTGTTGTTGCACCTTATGATCGGTGGTTTGAAAAGACTGTTTCTAATATGCAAGAAGTAGCAGCACGCAATGGTCGTATTATTTTGATAACAGATAAAAGAGGAGCAGAAGAAGTTCATCTTGATATGTTGTCGACTATTATTTTGCCAAATGTTCCAGAATTTGTTGCCCCCATTATTTATGCTTTACCCATTCAATTAATCGCATACCATACCGCTGTTTTATTGGGAACAGATGTTGACCAGCCCCGTAATTTGGCAAAATCAGTCACTGTTGAGTAAAAATGAATTTTGTATTTTTGCAATTTTTGAGCAATAATTAAGGGGATAATAAATTAATTTATAATAATCATTTGTTATTTTCTCTATTGAACGAGGATATTGAATATAGGGGTATTTTTCATTTAACTTCTTCCGTCTCAGAATCTCAAAAATATTTTCTTGATTTTCACAAAAGAGAACAGATGTGTAAAGAGAAAACAGTTTTAGAAAAGCTAGATATTGTCTCTCTTTTACTGGTTTTCATGCAAAAGAACTGCAACCTTGAAGGTCAGGAGATCTAGAATGATGTTATTGGCTTATGTTACACCACAAGTAGTAAGGTCGATTATGGACAAAGGGATCTTGCATTATATCATTTACAGTTGGTTAGAGAGCGAACAGAGAGTTGTTAAACGGATATGTAAACCTGTGTCTTTTTTATTATTATCCTGCTCGTAATAAACGCGTGGCGTCGTCTCGTCCGAAAAGATAAAGAAGCAAACGTAAAGTTTGTCCTCGCTCAGAAGAAAGATTAGGATCACGTTGCAAAAATAAACGTGCATCTCTTCTTGCTATTGATAAAAGATCACCATGGACTGCGAGGTTTGCCATGTGGAACTCCGGCATACCGGATTGTTTTGTTCCTAAAAGCTCTCCTTCCCCTCGCAGACGCCAGTCTTCTTCAGCAATTTTAAAGCCATCTTCTGTATTGCGTATAATATTAAGACGCTCTGCGGCCATTTTTGTTAAAGGATCTTTGTAGAGCAAAATACAGGAGGATTTTTTTTCTCCTCGTCCAACACGTCCACGCAATTGGTGCAATTGTGAAAGACCGAAATGTTCTGCATGTTCTATAATAATGATTGAAGCGTCAGGAATATCTACACCGACTTCAATAACTGTGGTTGCGACTAAAATACGAATATCTCCACATTTAAAAGATGCCATAGCGGCTTCTTTTTTATCTGTAGACATTTTCCCATGGATCATACCAACTCGTGTACCAAATCGCTCTTGGAGAAGAGCAAAACGACTTTCAATTGAAGTGAGTTCAAGAGTGGTAGATTCTTCTACTAAAGGACAAATCCAATAGAGTTTTTCACCTTTTTCTAAGGCAATAGTAATTCGTTCGATGAGTTCATTAAGACGTTTTAAAGAAAGTGTTGCCGTTGTAATTGGTTGTCGTCCAATTGGTTTTTCAGTAATTTGGGAAACATCCATATCACCAAAAGCTGTTAAGACGAGGGTCCGTGGAATAGGGGTGGCAGTCATTACCAGCATATCAGGTTTATGGCCTTTTGCTGTAAGGGCAAGACGTTGGTGTACACCAAAACGGTGTTGCTCATCAATAATGGCTAAGGCAAGGTTATTGTAAGAAACACTGTTTTGTATGAGGGCATGGGTTCCGATAATAAGGGAAGCTTGACCTGATATAATATCGTTTAAAATATTTTTGCGCAATTTTCCTTTTTCTCGTCCCGTTAAAAGAACTGTTCGTAGTCCAATCTTTTCAGCAAGAGGTGCAATTTTTGCAAAATGTTGCCTAGCGAGAACTTCTGTAGGCGCCATTAAAGCTGATTGACTTGAATTTTCAGCAATTTGTGTCATTGCCATGAGGGCAACAACGGTTTTTCCTGATCCCACATCACCTTGGAGAAGTCTTAACATTGGTTCTGGTGAAGCAAGATCATTTGCAATCTCTTGTATTGCTTTTATTTGTCCATTTGTCAGCTGGAAGGGAAGGGCTTTCAGCAGTTTTTGAGTGTAAGCTCCTGTTGGTGGCCGAGAAGTTCCAGAAAGAGATTTGGTTTTTAAACGCAGTAAGCCAAGCGCCAGTTGACAAGCGAGCAATTCATCATAGGCAAGACGTTTGCGTGCTGTACTTTCTAAGTTTAAATCAGCAAGATCGATGGGCGCATGGATGCGGCGTAAAGCAACAGGAAAAGAGGAAAAGTTTTGTTGCTTTTTCACGCTTTCTTCTATCCATTCTGGTAAGAGAGGAATATAATCTAAAGCATTTTGTATTGCACGTCTTAGTGTTTTTGCGGATAATCCGGCGGTAGAGGGGTAAATAGGTTCAATGAAGGGAATTTGATTTTCTTGCTCACTTGGTACGATATAATCGGGATGGACCATTGAAAGTTGTCCATTAAACCGTTCAACTTTCCCTGATACAATGACTTTCTTTCCTTCCGGTAGTTGTCTCTTTAGCCAAGAATGTTGTGCATGAAAAAAGACTAAATTTATTTCTCCCGTTGGATCGTGTGCAGTGACGCGATAGGGTAAACGTTTACGACCAATTGGTGGTGGTTGATGTTGGTCAATAACAATTTCGAGAGTGAGAGTGATCCCCTCTTGTGCACAAGCAATGCTAGGACATCTTCTACGATCTATAACGGAGTGAGGCATTAATTGCAGGAGATCAATAAGGGTAATTTCATGTTGTGTAGGATTAATATTTAAGACTTTAGCCAGTAAACTATATATTTTAGGAGTAATCCCAGAAAGGGTGCGGATAGAAATAAAAAAAGGTGTAATAAGGCTTGGAGGCATGAGGAAATTTATCCTGCTCTTGTTATTTTTTCTAGTCCTTTAAAAGAGCTTTTTGGGGATAATTTATAGAAGAGGATTTTTTATTTACACTTTAAAATTTGAAGCAGAAAAATTAATGTTTTAAAATGTTTAGAATAAAAATTGTAAAAAAAGAATATCAATATTGGTCATATTCTCTCTCTTTTTCTCTTTGTGTATTTATTTGCTGTGCATAGAGATATTTTCTTAATGGAAGTCTTCTGTAAATATCATAAAAATAAAATGTCTTGTGAAGGCGCTGAATTCCATATGCTGAGTGATGCGTTTATAGATTCAAGGGTATAATAAAGTTAGAATATTTTCTAGTATAGACAAATAGCAGTTGCGATTTGGTATTTATTTTGTTGTAGGAAATTTAAGAGTGGCAGAAGATAAAAGTAAAACACGAGATAAAAAAAAATCTCTTCCTCGCTTTATTCATTTAAGGGTGCACTCTGCCTACTCATTGCTCGAAGGGGCTTTAAAAATTCCACAAATAATTCAACATGCGATTTCAGATCATACACCAGCAATTGCTATTACAGATACGAATAATTTATTTGGTGCTTTGGAGTTTTCACAATATTGTTTTTCTCAAGGGATTCAGCCTATTGTTGGTTGTCAGCTCGCGGTTGATTTTGGTGATGAACATGACAATCGAAGTTTTGCTAAAGGGCGCCATTCTTCTGATTTTTGCTCTGTTGTTTTGTTAGCTGCAAGCGAGGCTGGTTATGCTCATCTGGTTCGCCTTGTTAGCCGTGCTTACCTTGATAAGTGCGACACTGATCCTCCTCATATTAAAATGGATTGGCTGTCGTCACACAGTGAAGGAATAATTGCTTTAACAGGTGGCAAGGGAGGCCCACTTAATTTTTCTTTGGCAGAAGGTAGAAAAGAACGTGCTGTTGAACGTTTGATTTCTTTAAGAAAAATTTTTGCTAATCGTCTTTATATGGAATTACAGCGACATGGCTCTTTTGATCAACAAGTAGAAGATACGCTTCTTGAATTGGCGTATAAATATGAAATTCCTCTTGTTGCAACCAATGAAGCTTTTTTTCTGAATAGGCAAGGGTATGAAGCACATGATGCACTGATGGCAGTTGCAGAAGGGCAAATTGTTTCTAATCCAGAGCGTAAACGTGTAACACCAGATCATTATTTGAAGTCACAAGATGAAATGGTTGCATTATTTTCTGATCTTCCAGAAGCTTTGGAGAACAGCGTTGAAATTGCATTGCGTTGTCATACTGCTACCCCTATTAGAAAACCAATTTTGCCGCGTTTTGTAGAGAAGTCTATTGATTCAAATCGTGCTTTAGAAGTAGAAGATAGGGAATTACTAAATCAGGCTAAGGCTGGTTTAAAAATGCGGCTTGAGACAGTTGGATTGGCCGAAGGATATACAATTGCAGATTATGAGCAGCGGCTTGATTATGAAGTTTCCGTTATTACGCGCATGCAGTTTTCTGGCTATTTTCTTATCGTTTCAGATTTTATAAAATGGGCGAAGTCTCATGATATCCCTGTTGGTCCTGGGCGTGGTTCTGGTGCTGGTTCACTTGTTGCTTATGCGTTGACTATTACCGATGTTGATCCATTACGTTTTTCTCTTCTCTTTGAACGTTTTCTTAATCCAGATCGTGTTTCTATGCCGGATTTCGATATTGACTTTTGTCAAGAGCGACGCGAAGAGGTTATTCATTATGTTCAGGAAAAATATGGACGCGATCAAGTTGCCCAAATTATTACCTTTGGTAAATTACAAGCGCGTGCCGTGTTGCGTGATGTTGGACGTGTTTTAGAAGTACCTTATCGTCAGGTGGATTATCTTACGAAATTAGTTCCTGCTACACCTGGAAGCCAAGTTGAATTGGCTGATGCTATCAAGGATGAGCCTAAATTTGAGGAGGAAAAGAAAAAAGACCCTGTCATTGGGCGCACATTAGATATAGCGCTTCAACTGGAGGGGCTTTATCGTCATGCATCAACCCATGCGGCAGGGATTGTTATTGGTGATCGTCCACTGTCAGAGCTTGTTCCAATGTATCGCGATCCTCGTTCTGATATGCCTGTAACACAATTTAATATGAAATATGTTGAACAGGCGGGGCTCGTAAAATTTGATTTTCTGGGATTAAAAACACTGACTATTTTGAAAATGGCGGTAGATTTTGTTGCACGGAAGGGCATTAAAATAGAGTTGTCGAATATCTCTCTCAATGATGAAATGACCTATGCTATGATGGCACGTGGCGAAACAGTTGGCGTGTTTCAAGTGGAAAGTTCTGGTATGCGTAAGGCGCTGATTGGGATGAAACCAGATCGTATTGAAGATATTATTGCTCTTGTCGCCCTTTATCGCCCTGGTCCAATGGAGAATATTCCAACCTATAATGCACGCAAACACGGGGAAGAAGAAATTGCTTCTATTCATCCTAAAATAGATCCTCTGATTAAAGAAACACAAGGTGTTATTGTTTATCAGGAACAAGTGATGCAGATTGCTCAGGTTCTTGCTGGTTATTCGCTTGGAGAAGCGGATTTATTGCGTCGCGCTATGGGTAAAAAGATTCATAAGGAAATGCAAAAACAGCGTACGCGTTTTGTGAATGGGGCTATTGCTAACGGTGTTGATAAGGATCAGGCTGATATTATTTTTGATCTTTTAGCAAAATTTGCAGATTACGGTTTTAATAAGTCACATGCCGCTGCTTACGCAATTGTTTCCTACCAAACAGCTTATATGAAAGCACATTATCCAGTTGAGTTCTTAGCCGCTTCAATGACGTATGATATGACAAATACAGAGAAGTTAAATGATTTCCGGCGTGAAGCATTAAGATTAGGTATTAAGGTTGTTGCACCTTGTGTGCAAACATCACATCGAGTTTTTGAAGTTGGTGATAGCTGTATTTATTATTCTCTTGCTGCCATTAAAGGAGTAGGGGAAGCGGTTGTCGATCATATTGTCGCTTGCCGTGGAAATAAACCTTTTAGAGATCTAGAAGATTTTTGTGAGCGTATTGATCCCCGTATTGTTAATAAACGTGCGATGGAAAGTTTGGTTTGTGCGGGCGCCTTTGATTGTTTTCATATTGCACGTGAAGTTTTATTGGCAAGTCTTGAAACGCTCAACGCGCGTGCACTTCGTATCCTTGAAAACAATTCTAGTGGGCAGACTGATATATTTGCGATGATAGGTGGATTAAAAGAACCTTTGATCTTGTCGCAAACCTCTCCTTGGTTACCGGATGAAAAACTTCATCGAGAATTTCAAGCAATAGGTTTTTATTTTTCTGCACATCCTTTGGATGAGTATCAAGCTATTCTTGCAAAAAAACGCGTACAAACTTGGGCTCATTTTGCCAATGCCGTTAAAGGAGGAGCAGTCGCCGCTAGGCTTGCTGGAACTGTTGTGGCAAAACAAGTGCGCAAAACAAAATCCGGAAAGAAAATGGGAATTATTCATTTTTCTGACACGAGTGGACAATATGAGACAGTTCTCTTTTCTGAGATGCTTTCGGATTACGGGGAGATTTTAGAGCTTGGAAAATCTTTTATCATTACAGTGAGTGCAGAAAATCGCTCTGAAGGTGTGAGTTTGCGACTTGAGACAGTTCAGTCTTTGGAAAAAGAGATATCACAGCATCATAAAATGATGCGCCTCTTTATAAAAAAAGTCGATATGCTTGCACAAATTGAGAAAAATTTAACCCCTAGTGGAAATGGAGAAGTAGGGCTGATCCTTATTCAAGAGGATGGAGTAAGGGAGATCGAAATTGCGCTTCCAAAGCGATATAAGGTTAATTCACGTGTGGCGAGTGCTATGAGATCAATTGAGGGTGTTGTTGAGGTGGAATTGATTTAAAACAAAAATTGTAAGGTAATTGCTTATTTGAGATTCTCTTTTTTTGAGTGGTAGCTTTATTTTTTGAATCGGATTCTAGATTTTGAAAGTTCTTACTTTATTAGGAATAAATGATGACAGTATCTCAGTATTATAAATTCAAGAAAATGTGTTTAATGTATCAAACATCATTAGAGGAATTTTATAAGTTTTTATCATATGTTTTTGTGCGATTCATCGCGTCGTACATATAAAGCCAATTAAGGCTGGACATGATACTTTCTGCTGTGCGAATTTTCATGATGAAATTACGTGCAATTGCTATGGGCCCAGTTGCATGGTAAGCTATTCTATTAAAATCTCCACGTCTTTTTACGGCTTTAATTCGGGGCATACGTATTTTTTCGTAAAGTGAAAGAGCTTTGGTTAATGAAAGCTCTTTAAGCGAGAGAACTTCTGCTAATGTAGCGGCATCTTCGATTGCCATAGCAGTGCCTTGTGCTGCAAAGGGTAAGGCGGCGTGCGCACTGTCCCCAACAAATACTTGTCTTTCTAAACCTAAAAAACGATTCCGTTCCATTTGAAAGAGTGGCCAATAGCTCCATTCATCAATATGATCAAAGATTTGCAAAATTTGCAGATTCCAACCTTTAAAAAGAGATTTCAAATCTTCTTTATTTCCTCTATGTGCCCACCCTTTTTTTGAATTTTCTCCATGAGTAATGGCTACGAAATTAAAAACCTTTGCGGATGATTGAATGGGGTAGACGACAAGATGATTTTTAGGTCCCATCCAAGCGGTAATCGTTTGCATATTTCGTAATAAAGAACAAAAGCTTTTAGGAAGATTTTTAAATTCTGCTGTAGCACGCCAAGCAATAAAACCACTGAAACTTGCCCTTTCATGGAAAGGAGCTAATTGCCGTAATGTGGACCAAACTCCATCACATCCAATAAGAAGTGGTGTTGAATAAAACTGCTGTTGTTGTTCAGTTGCTGCACCTGTCTTTCTTGTTTTTATATGAATACTGTTAGAAGCCGTTAGAGTAGATGATATGACAGTTTCGCTTGTTTTATATTTGATAAAAGGATTTTCAATTACAGCATTGTATAAAACTTTTTGTAAAGCGGCGCGGTGAATCGTAATATAAGGAGCTTGCCAATTTTTTTCCGATAAAGTAGTAAGATCAATATGAAGTCGCGTTTTTAAAGATACCCCATCTCGTAACTCAAGAAAATATGGTCTTGTTCCTCCTTCAAGAAGCTTGTTAAGAAGTCCCCAATGTGCTAAAATACAGGTTGCATTTGGGGTAAGCTGAATACCTGCTCCGACAGCGTTAAGCTGTTTGCACTTTTCTATAAGTGTACTTGCAATCCCTTTATGAGCGAGTGCTAAAGCAGTGCTTAGACCAGCAATGCCTCCTCCAACGATGATTGGTGATTGATTCATGTGTTTCTTTCATATTGAAAGAGCAGAAAATGCACTATAATGGATTGTTTGTATGGTATAAACATCCAGTTGGATTTGTTTGATCGTATGATAGTGAAGGATTATAGCGATAAAGTGTTGAACAATAAGGGCAAATTTTTTCATCCATTGCTCCCATATCAATAAAAATATGAGGATGATCAAACGGTTGTGTAGCGCCTACACACATAAATTTTTTTACACCAATTTCAATTATTTTATATCCAAGATCATTTTGGAAATGGGGGATGTTATGATCGGCCATGGTATAAAAGCTCCGAATAAATTGCTTCAATCAGGGATGATTTGGATCATCTATCTTATATATTAGTTTGTAATAAAGCTTATAACAATGCAAGGTGCTTTTTTATACAAATCAAAGATCTTTTTGTTATTCAGGGTTATTACCGCGTTTTTAGTATTTTGGCATGGGAATGTTTTCAAGTATTTTGAAAGTTTACATGCAAATAATGTAAGAAAAATTGAGCAATTGATTATGTTATTATACGGTAATATATCATAAAGTGTTCTATGATATATTTATCGATAATGGGTTTATAAAGTATAAAGGAAGATTAGCTAAAATAGATGGAACAGAGGGTGGCAGATCAGGTTGCTATATCGGATATAACAATGAAAAATCCGGTGCGGTTTATTAATAGAGAATTTTCATGGTTACAATTTAATACCCGTGTATTGATGGAAGCTGCTAATACAAAGCATCCTTTACTAGAACGTCTGCAATTTCTTTCGATTTCGGCAGCAAATCTTGATGAATTTTTTATGGTTCGTGTTGCGGGCCTTGCTGCTCAAATTCGTGATGGGGTTACAAAGTGTAGTGCAGATGGACGCACTCCACAGGAGCAACTTGATTTTGTGTTAGATGAGATTTCACGTTTACAGCTTCATCAATTACAAGAATTGCGTGTTTTAGGTCACGAATTAAGACAGAATAATATTGAAATTATTGGTTCTGATAGGCTTTCAGAAATTGAGAAATCATGGCTCGAAAAATATTTCCTTGATATAATTTATCCTGCTCTAAAACCTTTACCTATTGATTCTGATCACTTGTTTCCCTTCATTCCTAATTTAGGGCTTTCGCTTGCTCTCCAACTATATCGGTGTATTGATCAACATACAAATAGAGTATTGTTGCCTATTCCAACGAACTTGAAGCGTTTTATTCTTCTTCCTCAAGAAGGTAATCATTTTCGTTTTATTGCTTGTGAAGATGTTATTAGCCTTTTTATCAACCATATATTTCCTGATTATAAAGTTGATGGAATTGGTACATTTAGAGTGATTCGTGATAGTGATATTGAAGTAGAAGAAGAGGCTGAAGATCTCGTTCGTTTTTTTGAAACTGCTCTTAAAAGGCGTCGTAGTGGGCAAGTTATTCGAGTCGAATTTGATGCGAAAATGCCGGAGAATTTATGCCAATTTATAACCAATTGTCTCGCCGTTCCTGATAATTTTATCAGTATTATCGATGGATTATTGGCGCTTAATATGGTGTCAGAAATTGTATCTATTCCACGTGATGACTTAAAGTTTGTGCCTTATAATCCTCGTTTTCCTGAATGTATTCATAAGCATAAGAGGGATTGCTTTGCGGCTATTCGTGAAAATGATATGGTCATTCATCATCCTTATGAAACATTTGATGTTGTTGTGCAATTTTTACGTCAAGCTGCTAGCGATCCTGATGTTGTAGAAATCAAACAAACTCTTTATCGCACATCAAATAATAGCCCAATTGTCAACGCTTTGATTGAAGCTGCTGAAAAGGGAAAATCTGTGACTGCTTTAGTAGAACTTAAAGCACGTTTTGATGAGGAAGCGAATATCCGTTGGGCGCGTGATCTTGAGCGTGCGGGCGTGCGTGTTTTTTTTGGTTTTATTGCATTAAAAACACATGCTAAGATATCACTGATTGTGAGACGTGAAGGAAAACGTCTTTGCTCTTACGTCCATCTTGGAACTGGAAATTATCATCCAGTTAATGCTAAAGTTTATACTGATCTTTCTTTTTTTACTACTGATGATGATATTGCTTATGATGTTGCCTTACTGTTCAATTATATTGCTCAATATAAACGTCCAAATGCAGTAATGAAGATTGCGTTTTCACCCTTAACATTGCGTAGTCGTATTCTTAAGCATGTTGAAGAAGAAATTACCAATGCGCAACAGGGGCGATTGGCTGCTATTTGGATGAAAGTTAACGCACTGGTTGATCCTGAAATTATTGATGCTTTGTATCGTGCTAGTCAAGCGGGGGTGCAGGTTGATCTGGTGGTGCGAGGCATATGCTGTTTGCGTCCTGATATTCCAGGAATTTCAGATAATATTCGTGCAAAATCAATTGTCGGGCGTTTTCTGGAACATAGTCGCGTTTTTTGTTTTGGTAATGGTCAAGATCTCCCCAGTGAAAATGCAATTGTTTATTTTGGATCGGCTGATATGATGCCTCGTAATCTGGATCATCGTATTGAAATATTGGTACCAGTTTTAAATACAATGGTTCGGAAGCAGATTCTTTTACAAATTATGCTCGCCAATATTATTGATAATCAACAAAGCTTTGATATACTAAATGATGGAACATCAAGACGTATAACACCGCAAAGAGGTGAAAGTCCGTTTAATGCGCAGGAGTATTTTATGGCCAAAGAAGGTCTTTTGAGGTGGAAAAAATTGTTTGAATCTTCTGCTTCGCATTTGGTTGCGTTGCATCGACAGTATGCCAAACTGCGTAAAGACTGAAATCCAATGACATATATAAATGCTCAGGGTCGGCTGAAAGGGTGTAAGCCTGTCGCTGTTATCGATATTGGTTCAAATTCTGTTCGACTCGTTATTTATGAAGGGCTTGTTCGTTCACCAACAGTTTTATTTAATGAAAAAGTTCTCTGTGGTCTTGGGCAAGGTGTTGCAAAAACTGGATTTTTAGAAGAAAAATCCATGAAAATGGCTCTGCAAGCATTAAAACGGTTTCGTGCGCTTTGTCGGCAGATTGGGGCAGATGATGTTTATACACTGGCAACAGCAGCGGCGCGTGAAGCTAAAAATGGATCAGCATTTATTCAAAATGCGGAAAATATTTTGCAAAATAAAATATGCCTTCTTTCAGGAAATGAAGAGGCTCTTTATTCAGCATATGGGGTTATTTCTACTTTTTATCAGCCAAAAGGTATTTCTGGAGATCTTGGTGGCGGAAGTCTCGAACTTATTGATATTGAGAACTCTGATGTAGGAGAGGGGATAACTCTGCCGTTAGGTGGTTTACGGCTACAGTATATGTCTAATAATGATATTGCTGTTGCCACAAAAATTGTCCATGAGCATTTTTGTAAATCTGCTGTTGTTCGTAAAGGGATGGCACGTTGTTTTTATGCAGTAGGAGGAACTTGGCGCAATTTGGCAAAACTCCATATGGCAACCAAACATTACCAGCTACCTGTTATGCATGGCTATGAAGTTGATGCTGTTGAAATGGAGGATTTCTTGCGTTTTATCGTGAGTGGCAGTATCAATAATATGAAAGGAATTTCCGCTGTTTCAAAAAATCGCCGTCAGCTCTTGTCTTATGGAGCGATTGTTCTTATTGAACTTATTCAGTCTACCGGATTTGAGAAAATAATCTTTTCTGGAGCTGGTGTGCGTGAAGGTTTTCTTTATTCAAAATTGCCGCAAGAGATTCGTGTTTCAGATCCTCTCATTGCAGCATGTACTGAAACGGCTATTCTCCGTGCGCGTTCACCAAAGCAGGCAGAAGAACTCATTGATTTCACTACCAATGCTTTTGATATTTTTGGAATTGCAGAGACTGAAAATGAATATCGTTATCGTAAAGCAGCTTGTCTTCTTGCAGATATTGGTTGGCGCATACATCCAGATTACCGAGGTAATGAGGCGGCAAATCAGATAGCGCTGGGATCTTATCCAGGAATCTCTCATGAGGGGCGCCTTTATGCTGCACTTGCTGTTTTTTTTCGCAATACGGGTATGTCGATTAATGAAGAATCTCTTCCTCTTTTTCAATTAGCAAGCAAAAATATAATTGAGAAGGCGCGCATTCTTGGTGAAATTATGCGTATTGCTCATCTTTTTAGTGCTTCTACCGCAGGAATTCTTCCTCATTTTTCATGGCATAAAAAGACAGATCATATTGTTTTATATATTCCTAGGCGTTATGCTGATTTATTAGGAGAACGCCCTCTTACTCGGCTAAAAAAATTATCAAAAATAATAAAATCTCCTCTTTCTTTTGAAACTTTCTAAATCGTTTTCTATCGTATATTCTTTCTATGTATTTTGATCGCTATACAGTTTCATCTTTTAGTTGTTGGGTTGCTTTTTCAATAAGGCATTTAATTTTTATGATACAATGATATGGAATATCGTATCTCCATACTTTTTTGCATTAAACTTCTTGTTTTGTAATATATCAAGCTATTGTTTATAAAGAAGTTTTTTCTGTTTCTATTTAAATTGGAAACTTTCTGTTGTTAAGATATTGGATTATCATTTTTAAAACATATTCTAAGTAATCCCCAAACATAGATAATAGTAGATTTTATGGAATGAGAGACCTTAAAGTTTGATGAGAGCTCTTCTTTATTTTTTCAAACAAAATTGGCTTAGCAAGTTGATTGCTCATTTTTCTCTTTTTAATTTTTTACTAACTTTCACATTAATGAGGCATATAAGCTTCTTTAGAAGATTTTTTGGCGATAATCACAAAATGCAAAGGGTTGTTTTTGCAAATTAAAATTGTTTGATACTTATTTTACCATCCTGAAAATAAAATCCTATCTGTCCTTTGAGCATTTGCTCAGCTTTTTGACCAAATATTTCATAACGCCAACCATTCATAGCAGGGATATTTTTCTTTCCACATCCATTGGCGATTTTTTCTAAATCATTGGAAGTTGCAATAATTTTAGGTGCAATACCGTTTTCGTTCGCAACGAGTTTTAATAACACTTTGAGAAGCTCAATGACGGCAGTCGATGTTTCATTGAGTGGATTATGTTTGGGAAGGGGAGGTAAAGTAGCAAGATCGACCTCTAAGCCTTCGTGGATAGCTTTGATTAAAGTTTGTGCATTTGCAAGTTTATTCCAATTTTTATTTAGGCTGCGCAAACGTTTTAAAGCAGATTCATCTTTTGGTTGTTGGGTTGCAATTTCGATAAGGCATTCATCTTTCATGATATGACGACGTGGGATATTATATTTTCGTGCTTTGCGTTCACGCCAAGCTGCTATTTTTTGTAATATGGCAAGCTCACGCAGTTTTTTTACTTTGCCTTTTACTTTTTTCCACGCTTCATCTTCAGGCATATCATAGGTTTTAGGATTTAAGAGAATCGCTATTTCATCATTCATCCAATGTATGCGCTTGTTTTTTTCTAACTGTTTTTTTAATAAGAGGTAAACATCTCTTAGATAGGTTACATCGGCAAGTGCATAAATTAGTTGTTTTTCGGAAAGAGGACGATAACTCCAATCTGTAAAACGGGATGATTTGTCAATTTGATGACCCGTGCAGCGTTGTACAATTTGATCATAGGAAATAGAATCACCAAATCCGCAAATTGATCCTGCTATTTGTGTATCGAAGAGAGGATAGGGAATGATACCTCCGAGATGATAAATAGTTTCGATGTCTTGACGTGCAGCGTGAAAAACTTTGGTGATTTTTTTATCGACCATGAGATCAAAAAATGCTTGTAGATTGATATCTGGAGCTCTTGGATCAATCAGTAGCGTAACGTCTGGTGAGGCAAGCTGAATTAAACACAGTTGAGGCCAAAAAGTCGTTTCGCGGATAAATTCGGTATCTACTGTTACAAACTCTGAAGTCCGTAGAGCAGAAACTGCAATTTCAAGATCTGTTGTTTGTGTAATAAGATTCATCATTCCATTATAGCTAGATAAATTAAATTTGTCTTTTATTGACTTTTTTTTCGAGTCTTTATCCTCATATCTTGACAAGTGGTTGTTAAAAAGCGTTTGTAGCGCATGTAAAATTGTAATCAAAGGTAAAAACTATGCATCGTTATCGCAGTCATAATTGCGCTGCTCTTCGTAAATGTGATGTAGGAACAAAAGTTCGTCTTTCGGGATGGGTTCATCGCGTTCGTGATCATGGCGGAATCCTTTTTGT
Source organism: Bartonella sp. P12B (assembly GCF_055796185.1). NCBI lineage: Bacteria > Pseudomonadati > Pseudomonadota > Alphaproteobacteria > Hyphomicrobiales > Bartonellaceae > Bartonella > Bartonella sp. P12B. Next base: position 91,937 of record NZ_JBTTDI010000003.1, read on the forward strand.
AGACTTACGTGATCATTTTGGAATCACACAGATTGTCGCTGATCCTGCTTCGCCAGCTTTTAAAATTATTGAAACAGTGCGTTCTGAATGGGTCATTCGCGTGGATGGGCAAGTGTGTGCACGTTCTGATGAGGTTATTAACACATTTCTTCCAACAGGGGAGATTGAAATTTTTGCCCAAGAGGTAGAAATTCTCTCAAAGTCTGATGAACTTCCTCTCCCTGTTTTTGGCGAGCCTGATTATCCAGAAGATATTCGGTTAAAATATCGTTTTCTTGATTTGCGTCGCGAAACTATGCACAAAAATATAATGCGTCGTACTGAAATTATTGCTGCTATCAGACGCTCTATGCAGGAGAATGGTTTTACGGAATTTATGACACCACTTTTGACAGCTTCATCACCGGAAGGAGCGCGCGATTTTTTAGTTCCAAGTCGTATTCATCAGGGAAAATTTTACGCATTGCCACAAGCGCCTCAGCAGTACAAACAGTTATTGATGATGTCAGGTTTTGATCGTTATTTTCAAATTGCTCCATGTTTTAGAGATGAAGATCCAAGGGCTGATCGTCTTCCAGGAGAATTTTATCAATTAGATGTTGAAATGAGTTTTGTTGAACAAGAAGATGTTTTTGTAACAATGGAACCCATTATGCGTTCTCTTTTTGAAGAATTTGCAAATGGAAAACCTGTAACACAAAGCTTTCCTCGTATTTCTTATGATGAAGCAGTGCGAAAATATGGTTCTGATAAGCCTGATTTACGCAATCCAATTATTATGGAAGATGTTTCTCAGCATTTTTGTGATTCTGGTTTTAAAGTTTTTGCTCAAATTTTGGCAAATGATGGGAATGCACAAGTATGGGCTATTCCGGCTAAAACGGGAGGAAGCCGTGCTTTTTGTGATCGTATGAATGGATGGGCACAAGGTGAGGGGCAACCAGGACTCGGTTATATTTTCTGGCGTGAAGAAGAAGGAAAGTTTGAAGGTGCTGGACCTATTGCCAAAAATATTGGTGAGCAGAGGACTGAAGCACTCCGTATGCAGCTTGGCCTTGAAAGTGGTGATGCCTGTTTTTTTGTGGCGGGAGATCCAAAGAAATTTGCATCTTTTGCGGGAGCAGCGCGAACACGGGTAGGGGAAGAATTAGACCTTGTGGATCGGGAGTGTTTCTCTTTAGCGTGGATAGTTGATTTTCCATTTTTTGAATGGAATGAAGATGAGAAAAAACTTGATTTTGCACATAATCCTTTTTCTATGCCCCAAGGTGGGGAAAATGCTCTTGAGTGCCAAGATCCTCTTACTCTTAAAGCTTTTCAGTATGATCTTGTTTGTAATGGTTATGAGATTGCATCAGGTGGAATCCGTAATCATTCACCAGAGATGATGCTTAAAGTTTTTAATCTTGCTGGTCTTTCTAAAGAGGTCGTGGAAGATCGTTTTGGTGCTCTTTATCGTGCATTCCATTATGGAGCACCGCCGCATGGTGGTATGGCTGCTGGAGTTGATCGTATTATTATGCTTTTACAAGGTGTTAAAAATTTACGTGAGGTTGCTTTATTTCCTATGAACCAACAGGCGCTTGATCTTTTGATGAGTGCACCATCTGATGTTTCTCTTCCGCAATTACGTGATTTAGGGATACGAATTGCTCCTTCCGTCAAAAATGGTTAATAAATTGATTGTGTGTTGTTACCATTTTTATTCCCAGTAAGGCTTTAGGGACTTTGAATTACATTAGTGTGTATGTTGTTTATAAAAAGCTTAAGATATATGCTTTCTTTAAGTTTTTTAACTCAAGGTAAAAGATCTTGTGTCCCAATGTTAAAAAAACAATGCAGTGTGGCTAAACGTTGCATTATTCCAAGAGAGAGATAAGATTTTATAAGTTTAGATGCTTTGTAAATTTTATCATATCAGATCGGACTTTGTGTTTATATAATATGCCTGCCTATTAAGATATAAGGAAAGAGAAGTCATTTTCTCAGAAGAAAGTGCTGTATGAATAAGTTTTTTAAAAACTCATATTTAAAATAGTGCTAAGATTATTCTTGCTGAAAATTTATTTTTAGAAAGTGTTTTCGTTGTCTTTAGAAGAAAATCATCTGATGCTTTTGATGAGTTTAGTTTAGATAAGCCAAACTTAAATTAGCAAATAGTATTATTGTTTTTATTTCCTGTTTATTCTGAATAATATCCATCGTTAGACTTAATGAATAATGTATTTTACACTTTTTTGTTTATTTGTTGTTTATGTTATTTTTTAAGACCATATTTTACTATTTTTCAAAAAGATTTTTAATTAACACATTAAGTATTTTCGTATATTGTTCAGCTGAAGTGTAAATCACATGTATAAATTTTCAAATTGATATAATTTTCTGTTCATGTTTTAATCACGGTGTTTATTTTTATATAGTCGATTTTTAATAAAAATAGTTGATTCATAGAAGATTGACCGAAGAAATCTTATAGAATAATTGCTCGCTCTTTTGGGAATTGTTGTCATAATATTATGTCTGATAAAATAAATTTACCTTTTGATAAAGAACATATTGAGCCAATAGAATTACGTTCTGCTTTACAGGAGCGCTATTTGGCTTATGCACTTTCTACTATTACTCACCGTGCATTGCCTGACGTCCGTGATGGTTTGAAACCAGTGCATCGGCGTATTGTTCATGCGATGCGTTTACTCAAACTTCATCCAGGGCAGTCCTATGCGAAATGTGCACGGATTGTTGGTGATGTCATGGGAAAATTTCATCCACATGGTGATGCATCTATTTATGATGCATTAGTGCGCTTGGCTCAGAGTTTTGCTGTTCGTTATCCCTTGATTGATGGACAAGGCAATTTTGGTAATATTGATGGAGATAATGCTGCTGCTATGCGGTATACGGAAGCACGTATGACTGAAGTGGCTGCATTGTTGCTGGAGGGAATTAATGAGAATGCGATTGATTTTCGTTTAACCTATAATGAGGAAGATGAAGAGCCTGCTGTTTTACCGGGAGCTTTTCCTAATCTTTTAGCAAATGGTTCATCTGGTATTGCTGTTGGTATGGCGACATCTATTCCACCCCATAATGTTGCTGAGCTTTGTGATGCAGCGCTCCATTTGATTGCACATCCCGATGTTAATGATAAGGAATTGAATCAATTTGTGCTTGGTCCTGATTTTCCAACAGGTGGTATTTTAGTTGAGCCTAAAAAGAGTATTGAGGAATCTTATCGTGTTGGGCGTGGTTTTTTTCGTTTGCGTTCACGTTGGCATCAAGAGTCCGGCAGCCGTGGTTCTTATGTGATTGTTGTTACTGAAATTCCCTATCAAGTTCAAAAGTCACGCCTTATTGAAAAAACAGCGGAATTACTGCTTGCACGCCGATTACCAATGCTTGAAGATATTCAAGATGAATCGGCAGAAGATATTCGCATCGTTCTTATTCCTAAAAATCGCACTGTTGATCCTGAGCTCCTTATGGAATCTCTTTTTAAATTGACCGATTTTGAAATAAGATTTCCTCTTAATCTTAATGTTTTGTCTTTAGGAAAAATACCAAATGTTCTCTCTCTGCGGGAAAGTTTGCAGCAATGGCTTGAACATCGTCAAGAAGTTCTGATGCGTCGCTCTACTTATCGACTTGATGAAATTGATCGCCGATTAGAAATTCTTCATGGCTATCTTATCGCCTATTTAAACCTTGATGAGGTTATTCAGATTATTCGTGAAGAAGATGAGCCCAAAAAAGAACTTATCGGCCGTTTTGAATTAACAGAAAATCAAGCTGAGGCAGTTCTTAATATGCGCTTGCGCTCTTTACGTAAACTTGAGGAATTTGAAATTCGTAAAGAATTTGAAAGTTTGAAAACTGAAAAAGAACAATTGCAGAATTTATTATCCTCTCGTGCTAAGCAATGGAAAATAATTTCAGAAGAAATTATAAAAATTCGCAAAACTTTTGGCCCTGATACTTTATTAGGAAAAAGGCGTACCACATTTGAAGAAGCACCAAGGCATGATATTGATGATATTCACCAAGCGATGATTGAAAAAGAGCCGGTAACTATTGTTATTTCTGAAAAAGGTTGGATGCGTGCTTTGAAGGGACATTTGAGTGATTACAAAGCACTTGCCTTTAAAGAAGGCGATTGCTTAAAGATAGCATTTCCAGCATTTACAACAGATAAAATTATGGTGATAAGTACTGGTGGAAAATTTTTTGCTATTTCTGCAAATAATTTGCCTGGAGGGCGGGGACACGGTGAACCAATTCGTATTTTAGTCGATATGGATGATGAGCATGATGTCTTGACAGCTTTTGTCTATAATGCACAGGAAAAACTTCTTTTAGTTTCATCTCATGGGAATGGCTTTATTGTACCAGCAGCCGAAGTCATTGCCAATACACGAAAAGGCAAGCAGGTTATGAATGTGAAGTACCCTGATAAAGTGAAGCTTTGTGTTCCGGTAAAAGGTGATCATGTTGCAGTGGTTGGTGAAAATCGCAAAATGCTTGTTTTTGCCATTGAACAAATACCAGAAATGAGTCGTGGTAAAGGTGTTCGTTTGCAACGTTACAAAGAGGGGGGTATTGTTGATGTAAAAACCTTTAATTTATCAGAGGGGTTAAGCTGGCAAGATACGGCTGAACGCTGCTTTAATCGTCAAGCTGATGATCTCATTGAGTGGATAGGAATGCGTGCTGGGAGTGGGCGTTTGGTGCCAAAAGGCTTTCCAAAATCAGGAAAGTTTGCCAATTAAATTATCAAGACATGAAAGAAAACATTGTGTGGTTTTATTAACTTTTTCATAGCAGCATCTATTCATTAGGACTGTTATGATGTGGCCTAAAAAGGTGTCCACGTTCCGCGCATAAGACAAGAAGTATGGCGATGAGGCTGAGAAAGAAAAATCCTGCCGAATTTGGGGTGGTTGTTTCATTAAATTGTTGGGCAATAAAAAAGCCAAGGCCTGTTGCAATAGAGGTTTGAAGAAAACCAGATACAGAAGATGCTGTACCGGCGATTTCACCGACAGATTCGAGAGCAAGTGTATTGAAATTGGCCATAATACCGCCGCAGGCAAACATCAATATACAAAACAGCAGCATGTAAAGGGAAAAAGGAATAATGCCATCTGTTAAGATGCAACCAACAAACCAGAGGCATGAAGTAGCACAAAAGAGCAAAAGCATCGTATGAGCTATACGGCGCATTCCAAGGCGCCCAACCAATTGAGAATTAAAAAATGATGAGAGTGCTTGAAAAGCTGCACCGACGGCAAACGCAATTGGAAACCAGAGTCCTAGATTATAAATCCCTTCGTATGTTTGCTGCGATGTATTAACAGCGGTAAAAATACAGCCTAAAATAATGGAAGTTGCCAGTGTGTAGCAAAGTGTTGTCCGATTAGTAAGAACAATCCATAAGTTATGTTTGATTGAAGAAAAGGAAAGAGAGCGTTGTCTATGAAGAGTCTCGGGTAAACGCAGTTGAATCCAAATCATCAGTCCAAAACCGATAATTGCCATGAATATAAAGATAAATTGCCAGTTCCCGAAGAGTAAAATAGCTTGTCCTGTTGCGGGTCCAATCATTGGCGCAATAAGAAAAACCATCATGACGATAGACATAACTTCTGCCATTTTTCGACCACTATAAAGATCACGTACAATGGAAACTGTGAGCACGCGCATAGCAGCTCCTCCCATACCTTGTAAGACACGTAAAAAAAGTAATAGAGAAAAATTGGAAACAAAAGCACAACCAATTGCTGTAAATGAATAAAAAGCAAGACCAATAAGAATAATTTTACGGCGCCCATAACGATCGCTTATGGGACCAAAAAATATTTGTGAGATGCCATAGCTAATGAGATAACTAGAAATGATATAATGTTGATCATTTTCATTGATAGCGTTTAAACTGTTTAAAATGTCAGGCATGGCTGGTAGCATAATATCAACGGCTATAGAATTGATAGCCATGAGCGCGCCAATAAGAAGAACAAATTCTTTATAGCCAATTCTTTTTCTAATTGTATCACTATGCTCTTGTTCATCGATTGAATATGACATATTGCATCCTTGAAATAAAAATTTCGATTGAACACAGCTCTATAAAAGGATAAAAAGTAAGAGATATCTTCTTAAGAGATTCTTATGATTTATTGCAGGAAATGCCTTGTTCTTTTAGCAGCTCTTGCAACTCATTATTTTGGAACATTTCTTTAATAATATCACAGCCGCCAACAAACTCACCTTTGATATAGAGCTGCGGAATTGTTGGCCAATTGGAATAATCTTTGATTCCTTGACGTAACTCGTTAGAAGCTAAGATATTAACTCCTTTATAGTTTACCCCTAGATAGTCGAGAATTTGAACAACTTGTCCTGAAAATCCGCATTGTGGAGCATCAGGTGTTCCTTTCATGAATAAAATGACATCATTTTCTTTAATTTCGTTGTCAATAAAATCATGAACAGTGTTCATCTCTATCCCTCGATATTGTAAATTTATGTGAGTGTCTATTTACGCTTGTACTATTTTCTAATCGTATTGAGTGATTGAATGCAAGAAGAAATTTTAAATTATTTAGGAATATTTGTTTGCAACATTAAGGCATGAAGGTCATTTCCCATATTGCCTTTAAGAGCATCATAGACCATTTTATGTTGCTGAATACGGCTTTTACCACGAAAACTTTCGGAAATAACTTCTGCAGCGTAGTGTTCTCCATCTCCAGCAAGATCACGAATCGTTACAATTGCATCGGGAATGCCTTCGCGAATAAGCATTTCAATTGCATGAGCACTCATTGCCATGATTATCCTCCTTTATTTATTTTTAATTAAGAATAGCATCCGCCAATAGGGAAAAATAACTTTCTATTCTTTGCCCATAAATTGCGGGAACCAATTTTCATAAGCTTGTGTGAGTTTTTCTAGCGAAAGTGTCAATACCCCATCTATATTGAGAGAATTCCCCTCAACTAAACCAAGCTCTGTGAAAGGAATCGCACTTACTTGTGCAAGTTCTTTAAGTTTGTTGAGAGCACGAGGTTTGACCGCTAAAAGATAACGGCCTTGATCTTCTCCAAAAAGCTCCGCATGATGTGGTAGTTTATTGCTTAATTGGGCTTTAATCCCTTTACCTGCTTTAATTATCATTTCTGCAAGTGCAATGGCTAATCCTCCATCAGAAATATCATGAGCAGCATTAACAAAATCGCCATGAATGATATCTCGAACAAATTGTCCATGTTTTTTTTCAAGCTCTAAATCTACAGGAGGCGGGGCGCCTATATCAATATTTAAAATGTGACGTGCGTAAATTGACTGTCCTAAATGAGAGCCACACGCTCCAATTAAAACAATCCTATCTCCATTTTGCATACCACTGATTGTTACCATTTTAGACCAGTCGTCTAGAAGTCCTACACCAGCGATTGTTGGTGTGGGAAGAATGGCTTCTCCATTGGTTTCATTATAAAGGGAGACATTGCCTGAAACGATAGGAAAGTTAAGAATTCTGCAAGCTTCACCTATGCCTTTAATGGCTAAAACCAATTGTCCCATAATTTCAGGTTTTTCAGGATTACCAAAATTAAGATTATCTGTAGCAGCGAGGGGGATTGCACCTGTTGTGCTAATATTTCGCCAGCATTCTGCTACAGCTTGCTTTCCTCCTTCATAAGGATCAGCCTCACAATAGCGAGGCGTAACATCAGAAGAAAAAGCAAGAGCACGTTTGTCATTATTGCTTACGCGTATGATTCCTGCATCGCCTCCTGGACGAACAAGGGTATTTCCTTGAATAAGCGTATCATATTGTTCATAAACCCATCGCCGTGAACTTTGATCAGCAGAATTGAGCAAGTGAAGGAGCGCATCACCAAGATTTTCAACCCTCTTAACATCTTCTACTTTAAGAGTTGGTTGTTTTTCCAGCTCACTCCAAGGGCGATCATAAACAGGCGCTTCATTACCGAGTTCTTTGATAGGAAGATTGACGACTTCTTCTCCTTGATGCAATACACGGAAACGCAAATCATCTGTTGTTTTTCCAATAATAGAAAAGTTAAGACCCCACTTATGAAAAATTGCTTCTGCTTGTTTTTCTAATTCTGGTTTTAGCACCATGAGCATGCGTTCTTGGCTTTCGGAAAGCATCATTTCATAGGCTGTCATGTTTTCTTCACGGGTGGGAACTTTATCAAGATTAAGCTGTATTCCTAAATTCCCTTTTGCTCCCATTTCAACTGCAGAGGACGTTAGTCCTGCTGCACCCATATCTTGAATAGCAACAACAGCTTTAAGTTCCATGAGTTCTAAGCAAGCTTCAAGAAGGCATTTTTCTGTAAAAGGATCACCTACTTGAACGGTTGGGCGTTTTTCATCGATTGAAGCATCAAATTCTGCGGAAGCCATTGTTGCTCCACCAACACCATCACGTCCTGTTTTGGCTCCAAGATAAACAACAGGAAGTCCTACTCCTTGTGCTTTAGAATAAAAAAGGGAGTCTGTCTTGGCAATACCAGCGACAAAAGCGTTAACAAGGATATTGCCATTATAACGCTTGTCAAAGTTTATTTCTCCACCAACAGTTGGAACACCAAAAGCATTACTATAGCCACCAATTCCAGACACAACACCAGAAACAAGATGGCGTGTTCGGGGATGATTAGGAGATCCAAAGCGTAAGGCATTCATAGCAGCGACGGGGCGAGCACCCATTGTAAAGACATCACGTAAAATACCTCCTACACCTGTTGCCGCACCTTGATAAGGTTCGATATAAGAGGGATGATTATGGCTTTCCATTTTGAAAACAACGCATTGCCCTTCACCAATATCGACAACACCAGCATTTTCACCAGGTCCTTGAATGACACATTTTCCCTCTGTTGGGAGTGTTTTAAGCCACTTTTTAGATGATTTATAGGAACAATGTTCGTTCCACATGGCAGAAAAAATTCCAAGTTCAGTAAATGTTGGCTCTCTTCCAATTAAAGTGAGAATGCGTTGATATTCATCATCTTTTAGGCCGTGCTGTGCAATTAATTCTGGTGTAATGGCGATGGTATTGCAAGGATTCATGAGTACTTTATCCGTTAAATTAATCGAAATTTAGCATTTTTATTATTTTAAATCTAGCAGCTTAAATTATAAGTGATCTGATTGTTTGATAAGAAAGAAGTCCCTAAAGCGTTAACTGAAATATTGGTCATTTATTTTGTAAATTCAAAGACTTATAAATAGCTCTTGAATATTTTTTCATGTGTTAAAAGAAGTGTTATCCATTTTATCCATAATGCGCCTGATTTGTATCCTTACTCTGCGTAGGAGATATTCAGATTTTTAACTTTAAAATAGCACAAGAATACACCCTACTTTTTATCATCAACGATTTGCCAATTCTAAAGCACTTTGAAAAAGTAAACGACCATCAGTACCACCATGTGCCGATTCAATGAAGTTTTCAGGATGAGGCATCATACCAAGAATATTTCCAGCTTTATTGATGATACCGGCAATATCGTGAATTGAACCATTAGGATTTGTATTTTCTGCATAGCGAAAAACAATTTGTTTATTGTCTTCCATTTTTTTTAAAGTTTCATTGTCAACAAAATAGTTTCCATCATGATGAGCAACAGGACAACGAATGATCTGTCCTTTTGAATAGAGTCGAGAGAATCGCGTGTTGGCATTTGCTACTTCAAGCTTTATTTCACGACAAACAAATTTTAATGAAGCATTCCGCATTAAAGTGCCAGGCAACAATCCGGCTTCCAATAAAATTTGAAACCCATTACAGATACCGATTACTGTAACACCTTTTTTTGCTTTCTCATGAACAGCTTGCAAAACTGGTGTTCGCGCACCAATTGCACCACACCTTAGGTAGTCTCCATAAGAAAAACCACCAGGAATAACGATGACATCGACATCTGGAATTGTCGTGTCTGTTTGCCAAATTTTAAACGGTTCACTGCCTGTTATATAATGTAATGCAGCAATCATATCCCGATCGCGATTGAGTCCAGGTAACTGAATGATGGCAGTTTTCATGAAGAGCCCCCACTTAAAGAAGTTCTATAGTATAATTTTCAACAACAGTATTTGCTAGTAACTCTTCACACATCTTTTCAAGTTTTTCCTTTGCAGCCTCATAAGGCTGATCGTCAAACACGATATCAAAAATCTTTCCTTGACGAATGGAATGAATGCCTTTGAAATCTAAACTTTTTAAAGCACCGACAATTGCTTCTCCTTGTGGATCAAGAACGCTGTTTTTTAAAGTAACTGTAACGCGTGCTTTCATTTCTTATTTCCTATTTACAAAATTCCTCTCCTTCAAGAGGTGTATTGACCAATATTAACGAAAGGTGACATAATGCCACCTTGTTGTTTATTTTACTAAGACTGGACCACTTGGTCGTGGAGGTTCATTTTCATTGATGATACCAAGGCGTTTTGCAACCTCTTGATAAGCATTAATAAGCCCTCCCATATCACGCCGAAAACGATCTTTATCCATTTTTTCTCGTGTTTGCATATCCCATAGTCGAGCAGAATCAGGCGAGATTTCATCAGCAAGAACAATGCGCATTGCTTCATCTTCCCATAATCGACCAAACTCCATTTTAAAATCAATAAGTTGAATATTAACGCCTGCAAAAAGCCCAGAAAGAAAATCATTAATACGAATCGATAGTTGCATAATGTCTTCTATTTCTTGTGGAACAGCCCATCCAAAGGCAGTGATATGTTCTTCCGTTACCATTGGATCATCAAGAGAATCATTTTTATAGTAAAATTCTATGATGGATTGCGAAAGAGCAGTTCCTTCTTCTAATCCTAAACGCTTAGAAAGGGAGCCAGCAGCAACGTTACGAACAACGACCTCCAATGGAATAATTTCAACGGCTTTAATGAGTTGCTCGCGCATGTTTATACGCTTGATAAAATGCGTTGGAATACCCAAACGGCCAAGATGGCTAAAAATATATTCCGAAATGCGGTTATTTAAAACCCCTTTTCCGTCGATAATTTCATGCTTTTTTGCATTAAAGGCAGTTGCGTCATCTTTAAAAAATTGAATATAGGTCCCTGGTTCAGGTCCTTCATATAAAATTTTGGCCTTGCCTTCATAGATACGGTTGCGACGATTCATTATGATTCTCTATTATTTGAGAGGTTTTAATAATACTGAGAGATAGTATTATCCTAATTGGTGGAAATTCTCAATGATTGCTATAACACTTCTTATCATTTTTGTCATTGTGGCTCTGATCCCAAGAAGGAGTAAATTTCATGGATGGAGATAAAGTGAAAAGAATTCACTTCCTTAAATTAAATTTTTGCAAGAAAACGGGAGAGAACCATAAGTCCCTCCGGCCAAGGACCATGCCCAGACTCTTCATTAATGTGGCCAGATTGTCCCGCATCAACAAAGAGCGATCCCCAATCATTGGCAAGTTTTTCTGCTACTGAAAATTGACAAAATTCATCATTTTGACTGGCGATAACAACAGAGGGAAAAGATAATTTTTTGCAATGATAGGGACCAAATGTCATTAAATATTTGGGGCGTATTTTTTCATTGGTGACGTCTGGAGGTGCAACTAAAAAGGCACCACAAACTTTTTCTGCGTTTTGTTGCGTTGCATGAAGAGCTGTGGGAACTCCTAATGAGTGGGCAATAATCACAACGGGTTTTTCAGCTTGTGCAATGGCGATTTTAACTTCATTAACCCATTGTTTAAAAATAGGTTTTGACCAATGGTTTTGTTTAACGCGGCGGGCTGTAGACAATTTATTTTCCCACCGTGTTTGCCAATGATCAGAACCAGATCCTTTGTAGCCAGGAACAATAAGAATATCGAGTTGATTTGCTTTCATGAATTGTTTCCTTCATTACAACAGGTTTTACATCATCGCTGGAAAACAAGACGTTTATGTTTGTTTTTGTATTCACTTTTTATCATTTCCCAAAAACACGTCTAAAAATTGTGTTGATATGTTTGGTGTGGTAAGAAAGGTCAAATTTTTCACGAAGTTCTGCTTTACTTAAAGCTTTTGTCACATCTTTGTCGTTGAGTAATTCTTCTAAAAAATCTTTTCCTTGTTCCCAAACCTTCATCGCATTTCGTTGTACAATTCGATAAGAATCTTCCCGACTCATTCCAGCTTGCGTGAGTGCTAACAGGACGCGCTGTGAATGAACAAGTCCTCGAAATTTATTGAGATTTTTTTGCATATTCTCTGGATAGACAATTAAATTTTCAATGACAGATGTGAGTCTGGCAAGAGCAAAATCAAGGGTAATTGTAGCGTCTGGACCAATATACCGCTCGACAGAAGAATGAGAAATATCACGTTCATGCCAAAGTGCTACATTTTCCATTGCAGGTATTGAAAATGCACGCACCATACGCGCTAAACCCGTTAAATTTTCTGTTAGGACTGGATTACGTTTATGCGGCATAGCCGATGAGCCTTTTTGTCCAGGTGAGAAGTGTTCTTCTGCTTCAAGGACTTCGGTTCGTTGTAGATGCCGTATTTCAATGGCTAATCTTTCAATAGAGGAAGCAATAACACCAAGCGTTGCAAAAAACATGGCGTGACGATCGCGCGGAATAACTTGAGTAGAAACCGGTTCAGCACACATTCCGAAGGCTTTTGCTACGTGTTCTTCAACGCATGGGTCAATATTCGCAAAAGTTCCTACAGCTCCTGAAATAGCACAGGTAGAAATTTCTTCTCGTGCTGCAAGAAGACGTTTGCGACAACGAGAAAATTCAGCGTAGGCGAGGGCGAATTTAACACCAAATGTTGTTGGTTCCGCATGAATACCATGACTTCGTCCAATGGTGATTGTTTCTTTATGTTCAAAAGCACGTTTTTTTAATGCTTCAAGAAGTTGATCTATGTCTTTTAGTAAAAGGTCACTAGCACGCATCAATTGAATATTAAGCGTTGTATCTAGGACATCCGATGATGTCATCCCCTGATGAATAAAACGTGCTTCTGGTCCAATAAATTCAGCGAGATGTGTTAAAAATGCTATAACATCATGTTTTGTAATCGCCTCAATTTCATTAATGCGATTGACATCAAATTCGGCTGCTGTTCCCTTTTCCCAAATGATTTTTGCTGCTTCTTTTGGAATAATTCCTAGTTCAGCTAAGGCATCACAGGCATGTGCTTCAATTTCAAACCAAATACGATATTTCGTTTTTGGTGACCAAATTGTTACCATTTCAGAACGAGAGTAACGTGTTATCATAATTTTTCCTTATTGTAAGAGAAGTGCTGCTTGGCGCAATGCATTAATGCGTGTTTTATAAAGCTCTTTGTTTCCATTTTCATAAATTGCAGAGCCTGCAACAAATACGTTTGCACCAGCTTTTGCTGCTATCCCGATTGTATCAACTGTGATACCACCATCAACCTCAAGGTCAATAGGTCTGTTAGCAATCATGCTTCTAACACGTTTGATTTTATCTTGCATTTCTAGAATAAAACTTTGTCCGCCAAAGCCAGGATTGACGGTCATGATCAGAATAAGATCTATTTGATCAAGCAAATATTCAAGGATATATTCTGATGTACCTGGATTAATTGCAATGCCTGCTTTTTTCCCACTTTTTTTTATTATTTGCAGTGAACGATGAAGATGGCGACTTGCTTCAGCGTGAATGGTTATAATATCTGCACCCGCTTTTGCAAAAGACTCAAGATAAAGATCGACTGGTTCGATCATCAAATGAACATCAAATATTGCTTTGGTTAAGGGGCGTAGAGCCTTGACGACTTCAGGACCAAAAGTAATATTAGGAACAAAATGGCCATCCATGATATCAAGATGGAGCCAATCTGCACCGGCATCAACAACATCCAATATTTCCTGTCCAAGTTTGGAAAAATCAGAAGCTAAGAGTGAAGGTGAAATGAGTTGCAAATGGGGCATGAATGTCTCCTTAATTGACTGTTCTTATCATGTAGTTCTGTATACTAAAATAACTTTTGTGTTATGACGTAAAAGAAAAAATACGTGTAAGAGATATTTTTATGAAAAGAGCCTTTGAAATTTTAAAGCTGTATAAGTGAAAGACATGCAAAATCATACAACACATTTAATGCCTGAACTTCAATGTAATATGACTGTTTCTTCGCAAGAATATCGGGATGCTATGAGTCATTTCGCAGGGGCTGTGCATATTGTGACAACAGATGGCCTTAAGGGAAAGCGCGGGGTGACAGTTTCAGCATGTTGTTCTTTATCTGATGATCCCCCAACACTCCTTGTTTGCCTTAGGCGGCATAATCCTAAAAATCGATTATTTATAGAGAATGGAATCTTTTGTGTTAATAGTTTGGCAGGAAAACACCGTTTACTAGCAGATATTTTTTCTAGGCGTTACAACTGTATACAAAATGAACGTTTTGATAGAGCACAATGGGGTACTTTGCAGACTGGTGCTCCTAGCCTCTTAGACGCTTTAGCATCTTTTGATTGTCGTTTGATTTGTTGGCATGAACATGCAACGCATTGTATTTTAATTGGTGAAGTTGTTGCCGTCAATTGTAGTCAAGAAAAAGACGCTTTGATGTATTTGAATCGTGAATATCATACTCTTCTTTTGTAGGGATTTTTATTTTTTCATATGAGATGATTTGTTGTTGGTCCATTTGAGGCTGAGCTTAATGACGCGGTAAGATTATTTCTCATGACATTGAATGTCTGTGTTTTCCTTTTTTATAGGTTTATAGGGGTAACCAGAAAAGGAAAGTATAAAAAATGTCCTAATCAACAGTCGTGCTAACAGAGAGTGTATGCTATGCAAAAAAGTGGCTAAAGATTTGAATTATGATGACTTTAAACATATTTATAGGGTGCTATAAAAAGACATTTTACTCTTGTGTTGATGGTGGTTGCACAATATATAGACCTCACATACCATATACGGAGGTTTTTATGGCATGAGCGAAGAGGTTGATGATCAATATCGCCCTAGTGAAGATGAGCCTTTTATGAATGAACGGCAAAAGGCGTATTTTCGTGCTAAATTAGTTTCTTGGAAGAATGATATATTAAGAGAAGCTCGTGAGACTTTGGAAAATTTGCAGGAAGAGAATGTTGGTCAGCCTGATTTGACTGATAGAGCGTCTTGCGAAACTGATCGTACAATCGAATTACGTGCTCGTGATCGCCAGAGAAAACTCATTTTGAAAATAGATGCTGCTTTGGAGCGCATAGATAATGGGACTTATGGTTTTTGTGAGGAAACTGGAGAACCCATTAGTATAAAGCGTCTTGAGGCCCGACCAATTGCAGTTTTATCGTTGGAAGCACAAGAACGCCACGAGCGGCGGGAAAAAGTTTATCGTGATGATTAAAAGTCAACGAGGGTGATAAAAAAATGAAATACATGATAGTAAAATGTGTGTATTTTATTTTTTATGGGGAGGGATAAATAAAGATGGCTCCTGCCGTCCTTCAATTTCGGCGGTGATGGCTGAATCTTCCACGTTTTGATTCGTAAAAGAACGAGAGGTTTCCTTCTTCGTATGCTCTCTTTTTACGGAAAGAAATTCTTTTTCTGTAAGATCTAAAGGAAAATTGGCTTGTGTCGTTATTGATGTTGGCTGGATTCCTTTTTTTTGTATGAGAGATGGACTGGTGATATTGGATTCTACAACAATATCTGTGAATCCGCCAATAAGAAGCAGATGTTCTTTATCATCACAACGTATTAAAACAAGACGACGTGTACGATCGATAGCAATTGTATCACAGAGAGTTAGTCGTGGTGGGTGCTTTTTCCTCTTGATGCTGAGCTTTCCTCTCTTCAAACGGCGTAAAAAGAGGATGATTGTAGCAATAGCTATTATTGTTATTATACAAAACATAAAACTTATGGTTATGTTAGTGGCGGATTCACCTATTTGACTTGATAACCAGACATACATAGAATTTCTCCCATTTTAGAATGAAAATATTATTTTCTATTGAGATGTTTGTAAATACACCCTTAAAAGGTTCACTCATAATATAAAAACAAAGCTTTTAACATTGAGTGATTTTTTTTAGAAAGATATTATTGATATAGACTTCATAAAAATGATTATGGAGGCAATTTATGGCGTAAGCAACAGCAATCAAGGTAAACTGAGATGGATAAAGGTTTTGAGAAAAGTAAAAGATCATCATCTTTTTTTGTAGATCGAAGAGGTATGATTCTTAGCATTATTGTTATAATAGCTTTTCTTTTCATTATAGGTATTCTCAGTTTTTTTTATCCGCACAGCTATTTGCAAAAAACTGTGTTACTATCTTTTTGGGCTTTAGCGGTGATAGGGGTTGCTGCACTTGTTTTGAGTGGGATAGGGGTGTTAAGATACAATGCTGCGCAGTGGCATGATGAATTTGATCTTAGTATCTTCAATAATATTGATGATGCAATTATAGTTTCTGATTTATCAGGTGTTGTCCATTATTCTAATCAACGTTATCGAAAACTTCTTACCTATAAGCCTCAAGCTTCTTGTTATGTGGTTATTGCTGATCTTCCAGGAGCTGGTGCACTTTCATATCGCTTAAAGGTTGCAGCATGTAGTAATCTTGTAGCACAAGAAGAATTAAGGATAGAACGGTCGATCTTTACCTATCCTACACAAAAAAAAATCTTTTGGTATAATATCTCTGTTCAACCAATTACAAAACACAGAAAAAAACTTTTATTTTGGCGTATTGCTGATATTTCGCATTTAAAGGAATATCGTGAAGTTTTTTTCTCGGATCTTCAAGAAGCTATCAATCACTTAGATCAAGCTCCTGTTGGTTTTTTATCTGTTAATACACAAGGGATGATTGTTTATGCAAATGCGGTTTTTGCTGAATGGTTTTCAATTGATTTAGCAAATTTTACTGTTGGTCAATATAGTTTTGATCAATTGTTAAAGAGCGTTGGAGCGAATAGCGCATGGAATGATATTTGTTTGCAAAGCAACAAATATCAAAATTCAGGTTATTCTTTGCCTTATGCGTTTTCGTTATATTTAAATTCAGAGACTGCTGATAAGAAAATATTGAATTGTTTTATGTGTGCTTCTTCTCTCCTAGAGAATGAAGCTCTTTATCGTATTGTGATAATTCCACAACAAATACAAAAGAGAGAAAACGACGATCAATTAAAATTACCCAGTGCATTGTTAGAGTATTTTGATGCGAGTCCCTTTGCAATAGCTGTAGTGGATCAGAAAGGACAATCACTTCATATGAATAATGCCTTTTCGTTACTTATGGGATGTACGGGAAAAACTCTTAATTTTTATGATGTTATATCCAGTCGTGATCATGCGCAGTTAGAACGCGCATTGCAAAAAATTACAACAAGTAAAAATTATACAGCTCTGATAGAAACTATTTTGAAAAACAATGAAGAACGTCATGTGCGTCTCCATGTTATGTCTGTAAAGTTATCTTATGATGATGTCTTAAGAGATTTTGCCATTCTCTCTGTCATAGAAACGACAGAACAAAAAGTGCTTGAAGATAAAATGGTGCAAAGTCAGAAAATGCAAGCTGTTGGGCAATTGGCTGGCGGCATTGCTCATGATTTTAATAATGTGTTAACAGCAATTTTGATGTCATGCGATCTTCTTTTAAATACACATCGTAGTTCTGATCCAGCTCATGCTGATCTTATCAATATCAAAAATAATGCCAATCGCGCTGCTGCACTTGTGCAGCAATTGTTAGCTTTTTCTAGAAAGCAAACCCTTCGCCCTGAAAAGGTTGATTTTACAGAATTTTTATCAGATATGCGTAATCTTATTCTACCCCTTTTAGGAAATAACATTCAGTTAAAAATTATTCATGGTAGAGATTTGTGGAGTGTCGAAATCGATCAAGGGTCTTTCCAGCGTGTTATTATGAATTTAGTCATTAATGCGCGTGATGCCATGCCAGATGGAGGTTTTGTTACGATTGCAACAAAAAATATTACAAAACAACAGAGTGCTGAATTTGATCATGTTGGTTTTGGAATTGGTGAGTATGTGCAATTGACTATTTCAGATACAGGAACTGGTATATCTGCTGCTGCACAAGAAAAAATGTTTGAACCATTTTTTACAACAAAAGAAGTTGGAAAAGGAACAGGGCTTGGTTTATCAATGGTTTATGGAATTATCAAACAGACAGGTGGTTACATTTCCTGTGATAGCAAAGAAGGCGAAGGAACAGCATTTCATATCTTTCTTCCTCGTTATATTCCTAATATTTGCGATGAAATTTCCCCGCAGATTGAAAAAGTGAAAGAGCAAGAAAAAAATACAGATTTAACAGGATCTGCGACTGTTTTATTGGTTGAAGATGAAGATTCTGTCAGAATGGGTGGGGTAAGAGCGCTTCAAATGAGAGGGTATACTGTTTTAGAAGCAGCAAGTGGGGTGGAAGCCCTTGCTGTTCTTGAAGAAAACAAAGGTGCTGTTGATATCATTGTTTCCGATGTAGTAATGCCAGAAATGGATGGTCCTACTTTGCTCAAAGAGTCGCGTAAAAAATATCCTGATATCAAATTTATTTTTGTTTCTGGATATACGAAAGATGCTTTCACTAAAAATCTTCCACAAGATGCTGTTTTTAGTTTTTTATCTAAGCCTTTTACACTCAAACAGTTGGCTCTAACAGTTAAAGAGACACTCGAACAATAAAATGAAAACTTATCTAATAGAAAAATTGTTTATTTTAAGATTTTTTAGATAAAAGTTAGAGATTCTTAAAAGGATAATCATGATAATTTTTAGAAAGAATTACTTAAAAGAGTAATTAAATACTTGTAATTATACACCTCAAGAAAGCTATTGCATAGATTTTATACAAAATTATTCATGAAACAAAGGATTTCATTCCATCAAGATCTTTATAATGTTTAAGAAGAATAAATTAACGGTAATATTGAAGTGAGCTGGTTGGCAGAATCAAAAGGATAAAAGCTGTTGTTGAAGATCTAGCATTTTATCGTTTCCTTTAATGAAGGCTTTTAAAGCCGCGGGATAGAGTTTATGTTCCACTTTAAGAACTCTTTGGGCTAAGCTATCAGCGGTATCATTTGGACAGACGGGAACAGCTGCTTGAGCAAGAATCTCTCCTGCGTCCATGTCTTCTGTAACAAGATGAACAGTGCAACCAGTGATTTTAACGCCTGCTTGTAAAACTCTTTCATGTGTATTTAAACCTTTAAATGAAGGTAAAAGAGAAGGATGAATGTTTAAAATTCGTCTCTCATAAAGTTTTACAAATTGCGGTGAGATGAGGCGCATATAACCAGCAAAGCAGAGTAAATCCGGTTGATATTGGGCTAAAACCGCAAAGATAGATTCTTCATGTGCTTCCCTAGTAGGGTAACTTTTGCGATCAATAACATGAATAGACAAGTTATTATGATAAGCTTTTTCAATACCAGCAGCATGAGGCTTATCACAAATAACTGCAACGATTTCAGCAGGGTATTCCTTTTGTTTACAGGCTTTAGCAAGAGCAACCATATTGGATCCGTTGCCAGAAATAAACACAACAATTTGTTTTTTCATAAATGAAGTACACCTTTGTAGAATATTCCTTTATCTTGGCTTTTTGTTAAAATGCCAAGAAGGGTAACTGTTTCTCCTTGCATTTCAAGCGCTTGTATAACTTTTTCAACTGCATATTGTGCTACGATAATAACCATGCCAATACCGCAATTGAATGTTCGTAGCATTTCTACTTCCTCTATTTTTCCTTGTTTGGCAATCCATGAAAAGATAGGCGGAACATTAATGACAGAAAGATTAATTTCAGCGCACAGAGAAGAAGGAAGTATTCGTGGAATATTTTCAGGAAAGCCCCCTCCTGTAATATGAGCAAGTGCTTTTATTCCTTCATGATTTCGCATGATAGGAAGAAGAGATTTTACATAAATGCGTGTTGGTGTGAGCAATGCGGTACCAACGCTGATTTGAGGATTAAAAGGAGCAGGATCTTCCCATTTTAGATTGCTTTGTTGAATGATTCGTCTTACCAGAGAAAAACCGTTGGAATGAACTCCAGATGAGTTAAGTCCTAAGATAATATCGCCTTCCGTAATGTCTTTTGAAGGGAGTAATGCACTACGTTCGCATGCTCCTACAGCAAAACCTGCTAAATCATAGTCTCCCTCTGCATACATATCTGGCATTTCTGCCGTTTCTCCGCCAATAAGAGCTGCACCTGCTTGTTTACATCCTTCCGCAATTCCGGAAACAATTGCAGTACCTTGTTCAGGGTTAAGTTTACCAGTTGCAAAATAATCGAGAAAGAAGAGAGGTTCGGCACCTTGTACCAGTAAATCATTGACACACATAGCAACGAGATCAATGCCCACAGTGTTATCAATACCGGTTTCAATGGCAATTTTTAATTTTGTTCCTACACCATCATTGGCTGCTACGAGAATGGGATCTGTGAAGCCTGCCGCTTTTAGATCAAAGAGACCACCAAAGCCACCAATTTCGGCATCAGCTCCTGCTCGTTTTGTTGAGCGTATGAAGGGTTTAATTTTTTCTACCATGACATTACCCATATCGATGTTTACACCGGCTTTTGCGTAGGTGAGACGACATTTGGACTCATCATTTATGATATCTTGATTGCTCATTGGAGCTTTCCTTCTGAAAATCAGGTTTTGACGTTATGTAAAGCCATGATAGAGTTATCCCTACAAGAGATATTGATTATTTACCATTTAAGAGAAAATAAGCAACTCTTCTTGAGACCCATGTTGAAGAAGTTTATAATCTTTGTGAAGAGTTTTTTTTAGGATATTTTATGAGCAAGATATCAGATAATCATGGACAGTCTTCTTGGCAGTTAATGAAAAAGAAAGTTAGTAAGAATGGTTCCCATGATCGTTATAAGGCTTATGTGCCGGCTTATACTCAAATGCCGTTGCCGAATAATATGAAAAAACAAGTTTTTTTCTGGCTTGGTACGCTGGTTTTTTTTATTCTTTTTATGTTTATTTTTGGATCTATTTTGCTTCCTTTCGTAGCAGGAATTGTCTTAGCTTACTTTCTTAATCCTATCGTTCAATTGTTTGAAAAAATTGGTATTCGTCGTGTTTTTGGCACTATTCTTATTACCTTGTTTATCATTGTTGTTTTTGTTGCCGCTTTAATCATTTTAATTCCTATTATCAGTTGGCAAATACAGCAGTTCATGAGTGATGGTCTGCCTGTTTATATTAATCGGATTCAAACGTTTTTCGTTGAGCATGATTTTGATTGGGTTAGACGCTATTTTGGTAGCGATCCACATGAATTACAGAGTAATATTAAAGGGCTTTTGGGAAAAAGTTCTGATTTTATTACCTCTCTGTTAAATTCACTTTTGAAGTCAGGAAAATCTATCGTTAATCTTGTTAGTCTGTTTATTGTGGCTCCTGTGGTGACATTTTACATGTTATTAGATTGGCCGCGTATGGTTACAGCAATTGATTCGTTGATACCACGAGATCATCTTGAAACCGTTCGCAGTATTTTTTATGAAATGGATAGAGCGATCGCTGGTTTTGTTCGTGGACAAGGAACAGTTTGTTTAATATTGGGAGGGTATTATGCTATTGGTCTAAGTATCACAGGGCTTAATTTTGGTCTTTTGATTGGTATGTTTATTGGTCTTATCAGCTTTGTTCCTTATATCGGTACAATGAGTGGTTTTCTGCTTTCAGTTGGTGTTGCATGGGTTCAGTTTTATCCGGATAATTGGGTATGGATTATCGTTGTTATAGTTCTCTTTTTAATTGGACAATTTATTGAAGGCTCCATTCTTCAACCAAAACTTGTGGGTTCATCAGTGGGGCTTCATCCTGTGTGGTTGATGTTTGCACTTTTTGCTTTCTCTTCACTTTTTGGTTTCACTGGTATGCTTGTTGCTGTTCCTGCGGCAGCGGCTGTTGGCGTTTTAGTTCGTTTTGCTCTTCATACTTACCGTAACTCTCAGTTGTATTCACGAAGTGGAAATTCGGAGTCATTAGAATGAATGGGCATGAGACGCAATTACCCTTAAACTTTTCTTATAATTCGGTTTTCCATGATTTAGTGGTGACAGAAAGCAATCGTATGGCTTTTGAACTCATTGATCATTGGCCAAACTGGATCTTACCTATCGCAGTTTTGGTTGGAAAGGAAGGATCTGGAAAAACCCATTTTTCTAGTATATGGGCGCAAAAAGCTGAAGCTTTAACGATTCCCCGTAATGAAATTGATCAGGCTATTGCAGTAGCTTCTTCAGGAAGATCTTTTTTAGTTGAGGATATTGATGCTGGTGAAATTAGTGAGACAGGGCTTTTTCACTTGATTAATAGTATTAAGCAAGCAAATCTTGATGCACGTCATGCTACTTTGTTGATAACTGCATGTACAGTTCCTTCTGTGTGGGATTTAAAGTTAAAGGATCTAAAAAGTCGCCTTAATTCTGTTATGTTAGTTACCATTAATCAGCCTGATGATGCATTGTTAACAGCTGTTGCTTTTAAACTTTTTTCTGATAGGCAGATTATCGTTCATCCAGATGCTGTTTACTATCTTGTAAGTCGTTGTGAACGTTCTTTATCTTCATTAAAGCGTGTGATTGATTCTGTTGATCAGTTAGCATTACAGAGAAAAAGTAAAATAACGCGGGCTGTTATTGGTGAAGTTCTTAATATGCAAATGCAGTAAATACTTTGAGCGTGATACAAATTATTTAATAAGAAGTGCTTGTGTTCTATTGTAATTATAGCGTGCAGATAGAAAATTCATGATTTTAGTTTTTAGCTTTTTAGGCATTCGTCGCGAATAAATAAACATATGTTTTCATTTTGCTCCTTTTTTGCATGATGCACCTTTCTATAATGTGCTTAATACACATTATTTTATAGTTATAGAGAAGAGTTCAATGTTTGTTGACCTTAGAGTGAATTCTTTCTCTTGTGGATATCCTTTTCTTATTTTTGCAATAAATTGGTCATTTAGAGGAAAAAAAATTAAAAAAGCTTGTTCTCTGTAAAGAAAAATAACAAAATTAAATAAAAATGTGTTTTTCTCTTGCACTTCTGTTATGAAAATTTTAGGGAATATGCATTGAATCAATGTAAATGGCGGAGCGTAGCGCAGCTTGGTAGCGCACCTGATTTGGGATCAGGGGGTCGTAGGTTCGAATCCTATCGCTCCGACCATATTTTGTGGTTTTATTATATTAAGAAATCACCCAATTGGGTGCCTGTGGTGGAGAAATTATCATTCAAGCATTGTGTGTTCTGAAGGAAAGTTATCATGATCGCACGTATTTATAGTCCTGCGAAGACAGCGATGCAGTCAGGCAGAAGGAATGTTGGTTTTTGGATTTTGCAATATGAGCCGTTACAGGCAAAAATGCGTGAACCTCTTATGGGGTATACGGCGACATCTGATATGAAGAATCAGATAAGAATCCGATTTAATAGCAAAGAAGAGGCAGTTTCTTTTGCGCGTAAGAATTCTATTCCTTATCGTGTAGAAAGAGCACAGAAGCCGATTCGGCGTGCTATTTCTTATTCTGATAATTTTCGCAGCGATAGGCAGCAATCTTGGACGCATTGAGTGAAAGATGCTATTTTGGATTGAGAAAATGATCAATTGGTCCCGTAGCTCAGCTGGATAGAGCAACGGCCTTCTAAGCCGTGGGTCACAGGTTCGAATCCTGTCGGGATCACCATATCTCAGGACAATCAAATAAAAATTGGGAAATCTTTCTTCTTTTAATTTTATTGATTTATTTTTCATTGTTCTGAGTATTTTTGTAATTTTTTATAAGCTTCTTAGGATAGAAAAACGCTGTGCTATTTTCTGTTCAGTTAAGAAGACACTTTCATTTTAAAACTAATAGTACTTAAAATAACTGTGTGTAGTGCTGGTTATCTTCCAATTCATGACTGTTTTAATTTTTCTACATTGCATGTTTTATAAAGTGAGTTGCTAAAATTAGCTCTAATGGGCTTAGTGTACTTTATTACAGGAGAAAGTTTCATCTCTAATAGAATCAGGTTTAGAGGATGATTCCCATTAAAAAAATCAAAAGGAAAACAACAATTTTGTTTTCAATGAATGATGTTATTAATTAAATTTTTCTAGATCATATCCTCATGATACAAATATCTTCAGATACACTTTAAATACCTTTTAATGCTAGTATTTATTAATCTCTTCTTTAGCTATGGTTGAAGTTTTCTGCGTTAAAAAATTTTAGTAGGTTTATATTAGAAGCAGAATTTTTGTTCGAAAGAGTATTATAGCTCCTACTTCCCATGCCGTATTAAGATTTTTGATAATGACTTAAATGATCTTCTCAATTGGTTGGTCTATGTATTGCTTATGGATTCCATATAAAGTTATAAACATGAAAACTCTTTATATTTATTTTGAGTATCGCAAATTTAAATTGGATTAAAGCAGCATTCTCGCTGGCGAGTCTTCGTCGTTAATTAAGATAGAAAGATACCGATTTGTTACGTTTTTCTTGATAAGAAACAATATCTTTTTTCGATACAAAATGCTGTTTATCGGATGCTTAATTTTTTAGATAGTGTATCGTTATTTTCAAATATTTTTCTTGTTTTCTCTCTTTTTTCTTTATAATTTTTCAGCCGATTCTGTTGGGTGTTTTATATTGAAAGGCTAACAGCCTTTTTCAGTTACACGTTAAAAATATTATGCAAATAAGATATATAAATCCACGAGCTTCAAAGTAACCATTGCTTATTTTTAAATTTCATTAGGAATGTGGTGCGAATACAGGCATTCAGCTTTTATTGGAATTTTTTCTTTTAATCTTTATTGTAAAATAGCTATATTATAACCTTGTATTCAAAGATTTTGGCTAAAAGTTTGCTCTCCAACGAAAGATTCAATGAGTATGTGGATCATATCAGGTGATGATGAAAGAAAAGCAGTTTCTTATTTTAAAATTATTTAGAATAAAGCTTCTGAGTTATTAAACTGTAAAATTGTCGGTATGTTTGCTAGAAACATGAATAGTCATTTTATAATATGATTTAGCAAAATTCAAAGAATTATTAAAAATCATGTTACCAATACCTGTGCTTTATAAACATAGGCTCTGAAATCCTTTTATCTGCATGCCTCTTACTGAAAATAGAAAGACAACTAATAGCTTAATAGAGATATAAAGTCATGGTGGGCGTGACAGGGATTGAACCTGTGACCCCTACGATGTCAACGTAGTGCTCTCCCGCTGAGCTACACGCCCATTCAATGATGTTGCATACAACACATAGAATTACAAACGTCAATGCCTAATTTAATTTTCTAATGAAATAGGCATGAATAATTTGGAAAAGTGCATTTTAAGCAGCTATAAGTATCTTTTCAACCTCATTCACGAGTTCACGTAAATGAAACGGTTTAGACAGTACTTTTGCATCAGGAGGTGCATCGCTGTTTGAATTAAGGGCAACAGCTGCAAATCCTGTAATAAACATTACTCGTAAATCAGGATCAATTTCGGTAGCGCGTCGTGCTAGTTCAATTCCATCCATTTCTGGCATTACAATATCAGTAAGCAAAAGCGAAAACGGTTCTTCTTGTAGACGTTCATATGCGCTAGCACCATTATCGAAATCGGCGACTTCATAGCCTGCACGTTCTAAGGCTTTTGCCAAAAAGCGACGCATATCATTATCATCTTCTGCGAGCAGGATTCGTTTCATGATTATGTTCCAATGGCTCCATTCGTCATAGTTTTTTGCCACATCAATTATACAATAGCGGATATTTATAAAAAAGATGATAAAATGCTTATAATTGGAATGAATGGCAAAATGGTTAATTCTTATATTCTTGTCAATAATACAGCGTATTAGTTGTTAGTTCGTTAAATTCGAAATGTATGTCACATTGAAAGAGAAAAGCAGTATCGGAATATTTAAAACGTAATTAATGGCAGTTTCTTTTTGCTTTTTCTATTCTCAACACAGTTTCATTAAAGAAATTACGAAATACACACTTGAAAAATTGCCTAGCTAGGGCAGTCAGAACAATGTTATATTAATTACTATTTTTGAAAAGGTATAAAACAGAGCAGAGTTTTTCTTATTATTTTTTTCCGTATACTTTGAGTTGTCATTTGTAAACGTATAAGATTTATTTATAGAGTATTTTCTTTAAATCGATAAAATCACTATTTTCTGATGATATAATATAATAACCTTTATTATCAAATAATAATATAAATATATTTTTGCTATTTTATTTAATAATATATTCTATTGTATTAATACTATTTTTTAGTATTTTAATTGTTTGTAAAATAATATTAATTTTCTACGATTGTTAAAATACATTGGAAGTAACCGTTTTATTTTTTTATTAAAAGTATAAATTGTTTTAAGTTTTTATAGAACAAAAAATATTGTAAAAAGGCCTTTTATATAACAAAGAAATAATCTTAAATCTGTATTTTTACTTAAAAACCAATATATTTACTCTCATAGAATTCAATTATGGTTTTATTAAGAAATATTATCTTATAGCCATGCTATTGGGAATAAATGCATCAAATGCAGCCCAAAATTGTTTTTTGTAACTTTCTTTATACATGATTGTATCAAGTTCAGCACCTGTAATGGTTATACTCTCTGTCAGGCGTGTGTGTTGGCATAATTGTCGCACTTCAATATTATTGATAATATTGTTTTGATTAGCGAGAATAAACAGTGTGGGAATTTGTAAATGTCCATGAAGTACACTTTTTTTAATAGAATCAATTGTGTTAAGTGCTGATGCCATCCATTGAGATGTTGGAGTTTTGATGAGGGGGATGTGTGTTTTTTTTTCCTGCTTTAATTGCATATTTGCTTGTTTTGTTTGTTTTAGTTTTTTCCCACCTTTAGCTGGTAAGAAACCAAGACCTATATCAGAAAGAAGTTGTGTTAATTTATGTTGAAAGCCATTTACCTTATTGCCAAACGGAGCAAAAAGAGGCGATACGCAAAGCATTCTATTAAATTGATGATTAATAAGATCCAGTCCGCCAAGTGCTATCAATCCACCCATACCATAGGTTAGCATATAGTAAGGTGGTGGACAATCAGAATAAACAATATTTTTAAGAAATTCATATAAATCTTTGAGATCATTGTTAATATCAAAATAATGATGACGATTCTGTTTTCTCGTCCTGAATTGCGATTTTTCTTGACCATACCAATTAAATATTGCTGCATGAAAACCGCGTTTAGAAATTTCATTCATTGGTGAAAAATATTCTTCTAAAGTAGAAGCATAGCTTTCAAGAATAACAACAGTTCCTTTGGATTTTTTCATTTCAGGATACATTATTGCAAAACGAATTTCTCGATCAATGGCTGTCTTAAGATAATTATTATGGATATTAGAAGAAAAGTGATTCCAGTTTGTCGAGTAAAGAGGTGTTTCCAATTGAAAACCTTTACAGTGTATTTTTGCAACTTAATGCGAAATATGAGAACGAAAGGATTGATGTTTATATAATGATGAAGAAGAGTTAAGAAACGGTTATGTTACTTTAATATAATATGTTTTACGAATTCAAGCTCAAAAGAGTTGACAGAGGAGAGAGCAATTCCCAGATAAATAGTGTGGTCGCCATTCTGGGACTGCTGGTTTACAGTTAGGTTTGCTATTTGGGAACTTTGTAAATCAATTCACTATAGTCGCTCTAAAGGAGGGCAATATTATGCGTCAAGTAGATTTTTCACCATTTTATCGTTCAACAGTAGGTTTTGACCATCTTTTGAATTGGTTTGATTCTAGAACACAACCAGATGACATTTCTTCTTATCCACCCTATAATATTGAGCGTTTAACTGAAGATTCTTATAGAATTTCTATGGCGGTTGCTGGTTTTTCTCAAGATGAAATCGATATAGAAACGCATTGCAATCAATTGATTGTTAAGGGTGAGAGAAAGCCGGACAATGATGATAAAGAACGGGAATTTCTTTATAGAGGCATTGCTTCACGTGCTTTTGAGCGGCGTTTTCATTTGGCTGATCATGTTAAGGTTATTGGAGCAGAGCTTGGTGATGGACTTCTTCATATTCAGCTTAAAAGAGAAATGCCGGCCGAACTAAAACCAAAAAAAATAACTGTGAAGACACTCTCTGCTATGAAAAATGATAACAACCATGGTATGCGTAAAGAGAGTGTAGAAGTTGAGAAAACTGAATGATTATCAATATCTTAGGATAGTAAGTTAACGCGAGATAAAAGTCTCGCGTTTTTTATATTTTTTTATTGAAAAGAAGATTTTTTTGAATAATTTTTTATCAATTGATAATTCATTGTAAACTAAGACAGTAGAGTAAATTTTTGAAATTTCATATCTGTATAAAAATAATAATTATAGTTTGATATGAAGTTTTGTCCTACATAGGATCAAGGGAAAAATTGGGTAGGAATATGTAATAATTTGTTGTTTTTATGCATATTTTTTACCATTAAATAAGTTGTTGATGAAATTGCATTTTTGTACATAAAAATTAAAAAAGTAGAATATTTTGTAAAACTTTTAAAAAAGTGAAATAAATATAAGTAAGCTCATTCCAAAACAAGCCAAAAACAATAGAAATATCCGATTATAACATTAGTAAGTTGTTTTTATAACGTACATATTTTAAATATTAATAATATTTTTGATGTAATTATTCTTAATAAATAATGTATTATTTGTTTTATATAAAAAATAATTAATTACTATAAAAACATTAAATATTTATTTGTACATATTTATATAATTTATTGTATCTATTAATATTTTTTATATGTATTTATTTTAAACTGTGTTATGCAATCACAATTGCTATTATTATAGATAGCATATTTATGTAAGTCATTTTATTTACAATCAGTTATCAGTATTTATTCAGACTTGTCAGAGAAAAACATAAAGGGGAATTCTATTGAAGGTTCAATTATTTTGGGATCAGTACGTCAACCATCGTTAACAAGGACTTTAGCTGATTATCTATTGACGCGGGAAATGTTGATACATTGGGTTGATTTACGTGAACAGTCCTTGCCGATTACTGATCCAGACTATCATCATTGTGTAGAGGATAATCCAAGTCTTGCGGTACGTCAGTTTATTAAGACAATCGCGGAGGCTGATGGTATCATTCTCGCCAGCCCTCTTTATCAAGGGTCTTATTCGGGTGTTTTAAAAAATGCTATTGATAATTTGGCTTATGATGCTTTTTAAATAAACCTGTTGGGATTATCTCTCATGGTAGTACAACCCAAAAATGCGCACAACCGTGTGAGCATTTAGTGCCAGTGGTGCGTACACTTTATGGGCACACGCTACAATGTCAAGTCGCTTCAGCCAAAGAGGATTTTACATCGGATGATGAAGGTCGTACATGGAAAGTTATAAGTGAAGAGGTGCAAACACGTTGTGAGCGGCTTGCTGATGAAATGTACGTATTTTTGTGAGCCAAAAGGGGGGGATGATAAAAAATGATGCAATATCGTTATTTAATGTTAGATAGTACGGAGCTGCTTATTTCCCTAGTGTCAAGTCTTTAAAGCTACAAGAAGTGATTATTGTAGTACGTTTTCTATCTCATTGATATTAGCTTGAGGTATTGTAAAAAAATATCCGTGTGTACCGTTGGATTATTATTTTACAGCTTCATGGGCACAGTTTTTAGAAGCTGTGAGATGCAATGGTATAGGCTAAAATATTGCATATTATGGATTTATTCGTTTGCCCATACATTTTTTACAAGTTTTGATGAAGCAATTGGCTCTTTTGGTTAAGCCACCGTGTATTCTTTATGTTTTTGGTCGTAACGCTAATAACAAGATGATTGTTGCGTGTGCGTGCAAAAATAAGGCTGATTTAATGTTAGTTAAATTAGGACGAAAAACGGCACCAAATGGCTAGCGGTGGCTTACCTATCAGGAGGTAAGAAATAGGTATTTTACACAATGAAAGGTCGTATGAATGAATTAAAATTGTGATTATTTAAGATGGTGAAGTGGATTAGGATTTTTTTTGTATATTCTTTTTAAGCATAAATACTTGTTATGAAAAGAGTAATATCAAAATCGGTCAAGCTCTTTCTATGGTTCAGTTGATGGGGGAATGCATGAGATTGAATAAGGATTAGTCAAAAAAATCATAATTAGTATGCTTATTAAAGTAAAAACTGTGTAAGACATAATTTAAGTTGATAAAGTCAGCGAGTAAAAAATAAGATCATATAATGAAGAAGCAGAAGTTATAGAAGAGTTATGCGATGAGAAATTAAATATTAAAAAAGGAAAAATTATTGATACGCTGAAAGCGCAATTGGTGTTGATGCATTTGATTCAAATGCATATTTTTCTGATCTACTTTAAAAGAGCGGGTGTCTAAGCTTTTGCTGTACCAGATGCTATGGTGGTTATCCGTAATGCGGCCAAAGAAGTTGCCGTAAATAAAAAATAAGTGGTGTGTTTTCTTGAATTTTAAGATAGATGAATGCAAATCAATAAGACAATTATTTATCGTATGTAATTTGAAACAAAGAAATTTGTAGCTGACGTAATAAATGTATTAAAGAGATGAGTTTCATTCCTTCATTGCAATCGATTTTGTAAATTGCAAGAAGCAGTGTTGATTTTTAAGGTGCAGGGTATACACAGTGCTTTTAAAGCAGTCTAAGAATATAAAGGGAATATATCATAGTTTGTCGAATATTGTTCAAATACGAGTGATAAGCACAAAATTCACCTCTGAGACAATTTTTGATATTATCCATGTAAAATGGGTGTTCTCAAAATTTTATACAAAATCTGTAAAAGTTTTTTAGAAAATATTTAAGTCTTTTATCACTGAGGACGCATTAAGCTTTTTGTAGAGGGTGTTAGATATTTAAAATAAAAATATGGCAAGGCGTATTTTGAATCTCTAGATATGAGGGGTAACGATTAATGAAAAAGCTATGATAAATTGGCGAAAGTGTAGGCACACATTTGTCAGCGCCGATGGAAAGCTCTTGTTGGGACGTAAGGCTGATGTGTAAAATATTCTTGGGTTAAGCTGTGGCGCTTTAGGACAAACTTTATTTCAAAGGCACCTTATTTAAAGGATCAGTTTTTGTCTTCATAAGGTGCAAAGTGATCTTAAAAAAATAAAGTGGGACGAAATCTCATGTTAAAACATACGAAATTTGGTGACGAGCTATAGTAATTTTGTTCAAAATAGATACATCTTATATTGACGGATATATTTTTTAGAAAAATGGTCGGAGCGGCGGGATTTGAACCCACGACCCCTTGACCCCCAGTCAAGTGCGCTACCAAGCTGCGCTACGCTCCGGATCTTTGTAAAACGACTAACCGACTGTTTCTTTAAAGGCAAGAGAAAAATAAACGGAAAATCTAAATTATTCTTGCAGTTTTAAAGAGAGTTTGTGAAAGTGAGCATACGGTTTTGCGAGATCTATATGCTTTAAAATGCATTTATTTTTTTGCACTTAATTAAGAGCGAAAGAAAATGATAGTGGCTTGTTAATATTTTTATTTGTTCATTAAAAATTTTGCAAAAAGGTAAGCACTTTTATAAGGATAATAGCAGAATTAAGGATATTGAAGAATTTTTCTCTGTTTGTGATTTTTATAAAAGAAGCATTCTTCATAAGATAGGAGGATAGTTAAATAGTAATCTCAAGTTGTATAATTATACAGCCAAATTATTGCCTATAAGATTTTTATTACTGTCAGAAAAGCTTAAAAACATTTCAATTTATACCTTGTTGTTTTATTTCTTATATACCAGATAAATGGATAAAGTAGATGAAACATGTTCAAAGTTTTTGTTTAGCAAGAAGAGAGTAAATGATGAGCCGTTTTTCGGTAATAAATTTGACAGAAGCTGCAGCGAATCGTGTTAAAGCGATTATGGATAAAAAAGAGGCGCGGGGTATTCTTATCGGTATAAAGAAAGGGGGATGTGCTGGGATGGAATATACCGTTACCCTTGTAAAGGAAGAAAATCTAGAAGCAGATGTTGTTGAAATGAACGGTGCTCGTGTTTTTATAGCACGTGATGCGGTATTGTTTTTATTAGGTACGCAGGTGGATTACGAAGTGACAACTCTTCGTTCTGGTTTTGTATTTAAAAATCCTAATCAGGTTTCAGCATGTGGATGCGGTGAATCAGTAGAACTTCGTCCTGCTTTGCAGAATCAGCTAGATGAAACGTATAAAGCCAATTGAGCACTATGAAGAGATTTCATTAAGTGATTCGATAGTTTGGTAATTTTTTAGGTTGATAAAATTTGATATTTATTATTCCTCAGTTTTAGCCTTATTCCAAAGCTCTTCCATTTCACTCAAGGTTGCATCAGTCAATGTTTTAGATTGAGTGGATAGATTTTTTTCAATATAGGTAAAACGATTTCGAAATTTTTTATTTGTTTCTTTTAATGCTTTTTGTGAATCAATATTCAAGTGACGTGCAAGATTAAGCAGAGTAAAATAAAGATCACCAAATTCCGCTTCTATATTTGACGTTTTATTATCTTTTATTGCTTCTTTGAGTTCATTGAATTCTTCTTCAATTTTTGCAAAAAAATTATGATTCTCACACCAATCAAACCCCACTTTGGCAGCTGCTTTTTGTAAAGCGAGCGCTTCTTGATCTGCTGGCTGAATGTTTTTTACTTTTGCAAGAATGCTTGTTGTGAAATCGTTTGAAGAACTTGCTTCTTCGCACCATTTTTTCTGTTCAGCCCGTTCTGTTCTTTTAATCTGTTCCCATTCTTCTGCTACAAAACCACGTTTTTTTTGCTCTGCATTTCCAAAAACATGGGGATGACGTCGAATCATTTTTGCAGTGATTGTGTAAACAACGTCTTCAAAGGTAAAACACCCTTCTTCTTGTGCAATTGCAGCATGATAGACGACTTGTAAAAGAAGATCACCGAGTTCATCACAAAGATCTGTTCGGTTTTTCCGCTCAATAGCATCGATAACCTCGTAAACTTCTTCGAGCATATAGGGTATAAGGGATTCAAATGTTTGTTTTATATTCCAGACACATCCGTTATTAGGATTGCGTAATGCCGTGACAATTGCGATAAGATTATTGATATCTTTTGACGCGATCATTTATGCATTTCCTATAAATCTTTTTTAATATATTAGCTATCCCAACGCCTATGTAACCAAGTCCATTGTCCGGGATATTCACGTATCCAACTTTCAACAATATCATTTAATTTTTGCATAGAAGCAGCTATATCAATTTCATTGTTTTCATCAAGTGGGAGTTTTATACGTTCATATAGTTCTAAGCGATGATGCCCTCCAGCTAGTCGGATACAACGTGCTGGGTAAATATCGCAATCATATTGTCGTGCAAGTTTTATAATTAAGGGATTTGTTTTCAATGGTCTATTAAAAAATGTTCCTAAAACACCGCGACGAAACTTTTGATCAACAAGCATACCAACATTTTGCCCCTCTGCTAATTTTGCAGCTAATGCCCAAGCTGCACCTGCTTTAGAAGGGACTAGATGTCCCATAGAAGTTTGTCGAGCCTTCAGGACTCTTTTTGCAATGTAGGGATTATTGGGTGGTCTAAAGAGTACTGTCATATTAAGACCAAAACTTTGAGCGCAGATAGGGAGAAGCTCAAAATTACCAGTATGAGCTGTAAAGAAAATATGCGGTTTTTTTTCATCCTTTAATCGTTGAAATATCTCGACCCCCTTAACTTCAATGAGTCCTGGTTGGTCTGCATGAGGATCAAAATCAAAAATTTTATCAAGAAAAATATATTCAGCGAGAAATTTTCCTATATTCTCCCACATTTCCATTGCAATTGTATGTAGTTCTTTTTCTGTTTTTTCTGGATATGCAGCTTTAAGGTTTGCGAGCGCAATTTTATGACGATGGGCACGAGGACCAATTTTTTTTGCTAC
Source organism: Bartonella sp. P12B (assembly GCF_055796185.1). Taxonomy (NCBI): domain Bacteria; kingdom Pseudomonadati; phylum Pseudomonadota; class Alphaproteobacteria; order Hyphomicrobiales; family Bartonellaceae; genus Bartonella; species Bartonella sp. P12B. The sequence continues at coordinate 125,962 of NZ_JBTTDI010000003.1, forward strand.
CCAAGAAAAGAAAGAAATTCCAATGTTAGCAGGAAAATGTTTTAAAATATTTAAAGAACCAATGAGTAAAAATGCCCATAAAAAGTAAAATATTTTTTTTACTATAATTTTAATACGATACATAAAAATTTTAATATAAAATTTTATCATAATTTAATCGATTTTAAGAATAATTTTACCAAAAACATCACGGCTTTCCATGCGCTGTAAAGCTGTATCAATTTCATCAAATCTAACAATTGTATCAATGACAGGGTGTACAACACCTTGTGCCATTTTTTGCATAGCGTTATGCATATTTTCTATACGACAGCCAAAGGAACCAAATATTTTCAATTGTTGCTGAAAGAGATGCATGAGATTTATTGATGCTGTAACTCCAGAGGTAGAACCACAAGTTACTAATCGTGCTCCTCGTTTCATACACAACAGAGAACCATTCCATGTTTCAACCCCTACATGCTCAAAAACAACATCTACACCTTTTTTTTGAGTTAATTTGCGAACCACACCTTCAAAACGATCTTTACGGTAATTAATAACATGATCTGCTCCAAGAGCTTGTGCTTTTGCAATTTTTTCATCTGAACCTACGGTCGTAATAACTGTGCATCTCATATGTTTTGCAAGTTGAATGGCTGCTGAGCCAATACCCGAACCACCCGCTTGTATCAGGATTGTTTCTCCGGCTTGTAGTTTTGCATTATCGAAAAGCATATGTTCTACAGTGCCAAAAGTAATTGGAGCTACAGCTGCTTGTAGTTCATTACATTTTGGAGGGGCTGGGACTAATAGGCGTGCTGGTAGATTGACAAGTTCACAGGCAAATCCATCAAGATGAAAACCGTAGACGCCTTTTACATGACTGCAAAGATTATCACGTCCCTCACGACAAGCTTGGCATGTTCCACAGGTTTGGGCTCCATAAATTGAGACGATCTGTCCGAGTTGTAAATTTTTAACATTACTTCCTCGTTGTATGACCTCACCAGAAGCTTCTGCACCAATGATGAGTGGCATTTTTCTTTTAGCAAAGGCCATACCACGCCAACCCCATACATCAATATGGTTAAGAGCAACGGCTTTTATCCGCACTGTTACTTCATCATGATTGGGTGGCGGTGGCGGGGAAATATTGGTGATTTCAAGCTGGCGTTCATTCAACAATTGCAGTGCATGCATTATTTCTCCCCTCAAATATATATAGCTCTTAGGTTAAGTATACCAAGTTTGCTCAGTTTAAAAAGGTTTAGCCTTTATATGCGGTGATAACAAGACTTGTGTTTTGACCACCAAATCCAAATGAGTTAGATAAAACTGCATTGACACGAGCTTTACGGCTATGATTAGGAACAACGTCTAAAGGAATAGCAGGATCAGGATCATCATAATTGATTGTAGGGGGAAGCGTTCCCGATTGAATTGTTAAAAGTGAAAAAACGGCTTCTATAGCGCCAGCGGCAGTGAGTGTATGGCCAATCATTGATTTATTAGAAGAAACAGGGATATGTTCTAAAATATCACCGAAGACTGTTGACAATGCGAGATATTCCATCTTTTCATTTTCAGGTGTTGAGGTTCCATGGGCATTAATATAGTCAATTTCATTGATGGTTATTTTTGCATCATCTAAGGCTTTACGAACAGATTCAATTGCTGGGGAAGCGTCAGGTTTTGAGCGTGTACGATGGAAATCATCCGCTGTTTCTCCACAACCAGCCAAAATTCCTAAAATCGTAGCATTGCGATCTAATGCGTTCTTAAGAGACTCAAGAACAAGAGCGCCTGATCCTTCTGCCATAACAAAACCATCTCTATCACGGCTAAAGGGTTTTGCTGCTTTTTCTGCAGGATCATTCTGGGTTGAAAGAGCAGATAATAAGGAAAAGCGAATAAGAGATTCTGCAGAAACTGAACCATCCGTAGCAATGGTAAGTGCACGATTTGTTTCTCCCCGTCGAATAGCTTCAACGCCTAATTGAATAGCTGTTGCACCAGATGCGCAGGCGGTAGAGAGTGTAACAGGAAGTCCCTTTGTTCCAAATTGTTTTTGAAGATTTTCTGCAATGGTACCAAATTGTGTGTTCTCAAAGAGTTTTTTGTGAATCTTATGGCGGCAGACTTCAAGAAGATGAGCATAAGAAGGTTCATTATTGAATGCCTCTTCTTGATCAAGGGCAAAACGCGCTGCCCATTCAAGCTCAACAGGAGGCGCTGCTAAAAAAAGTGGTCCATCAAAATTCGTTTTATCAAGCACGGCTTGCGTTAAAGCTTCTTCTGCTGCGAGATAAGCGAGTTTTTCAGAGAGAGCTGAAGCACCAAGTGTACTTTCTTTAAGAAAATCAACAGTTCCAGCGATATATGTCTTTAATCCCTCAACAGAAAAACGCGTTATTTTATGGATTCCGCTAACTCCACTTGTTAATTTTTGCCAATTTTCGTGTTTGCCTTGTCCCAGTGATGTTACAATTCCTGCTCCAGTTACGGCGACAAGTGGACGTCCGAGATGATCATCATATTTCACTACAGAAATCTCCCTCAAACAGCAGTTAGTCGGACTAGACCTTCAGCTCTTTTTATTCCAATCGTTGTGACAAATGCTTCTTGCACTTCTTTAGAAAAAGGCTTTTCATGATCACTTAAGGCTGGAAAACTGCGTTTTTTTTCAACAGAAATGGCGGCAAGTGCGAGTGCTAAAGGAAATTGTGCTTCCCGCATATACCCAAATAATGTTGTAACACCGCGATAAGAAAGATCAGCAGCCTCAAGAGCTCTTTTTTCTGCTTTTGTTACTTCATGAAAACCTGAAGCAGCTGAAATGGCTAAAGTAGATTTAGCTGCCATTGTTTTCAACATCGATACAATTGATTCTTCAAGGGAAATTTTTGTTCTATCTATTTGATCCGTCAGTATCTGGTTAATTTCAGCATAAGCATGTGCATTCCGTTTTTCTGCGTGTGCTCTGCTTTCAAGGACCAGAAAAATAGCACCAGAACCAGTTATAACACCGCCTCCAGGATATTTTTTACGTTCCCACACTGGTGTCCACCCATCCCGTGTTAAAAGGTTTCCAAGTTCATGGGCCAGCAACATATCGTAACCTTGTGCATTATAGGAGCTGCCTACCAGTGCGTGTGTACTCTGTCCTGATCGAATACGGGCTACCGCAATTTGAAGTGCAGAAAGTCCACACCCTTCTTCTCCCATAAAGGTGCGAGAAGATCCGGTAACTTTATGAACAATTGAAATATTTCCAGCTAAAAGATTTGATAATTGCGCTAGAAATAAAGTGGGACGAAGTTCAGTGGAAAGGATCGAATTTAACATGGAAGCAGGATCAATTGCTGTCCGTGCTTGTGAGAGAATTTGTGTATCAACAATAATATCACGTTCTCCTCCACTTGCTGCAACAATCATATCCATTGTTGATGTTAATTGTTCATTATTTTTCATGCCTGCATCATCAAGAGCAAGACCAGCCGCATAGGTACCAAGGCGTTGCCATGTGCCCATTTGCCGTTGATCACTTTTTTTGGGAATTTGTAAACTCCAATCAATTTCAGATAATTGATGGACAATGTAGGGGGAAAAAGTTGTACAATCAAAATTTGGTGTAATTATAGGATCGTTTAAGAGTTCCCAATGGTGTTCAACTCCTTCACCTAGAGAGGTTATAAGTCCTATACCAGTAATGAATACAGCTTGATCATGCATGATGGAAAAGTTATTCTGCCTGCTTTAAAGCAACGAGTTCATCAATTTTTGTACAGAGGTTTTTAAGAACAAAGTATTCCTCAGTTGTGACGGCACCTTCGTTAACTTCTTGTGTCCACTGTTCTAGTGGAACTTTAATCCCAAAAGCTTTATCGATAGCGAAAACAATATCAAGAAAATCAAGACTATCAATTCCCAAATCATCAATTGTATGGCTTTCAGGTGTGATTGTGCTACGATCAATTTCACTAATTTCTGCGATAATATCGGCAACTTTATCAAACGTAGAGGACAATGTGCAGTTCCTTATTATAGGGGGTGATAAAATCAAAATATATTCATTTTCCTTATTTTAGTCCCTTTTTCCTTCAAAAAAAAGCTTAATTCAGAGAGTTGCTGTCTTTTCATAGAGAAAATGAGTTTGCAGTGTTTAAAATGACACACTTTAAGTTTATGATAAGATTTGAAATTTTATTTTGTGTTCACTTATTTTTATTTATTTTGCTCATGGAATTTTTTCTATTGGCAGCGAGAACAGCAAGAGCTGTCATATTAACAACTCCTCGTGAAGTTACTGAAGGTGTTAGAATATGTACAGGACGTGAGGCTCCAATTAAAATGGGGCCTACGTGAAGTGCATTGGTTAGATTTTTTACGAGATTGAGTGTTATATTCGCTGCATCAAGTGTTGGAAAGACAAGCAAATTAGCTTCACCTTTGAGGCGCGAATCGGGAAAAACGCGATCGCGAAAAACTTTAGAAAGTGCAGCATCACCGTGCATTTCACCATCAGCTTCTAAATTTGGGCATAATTTAGCAAGAATTTCTGTCGCTCGGCGCATTTTACGTGCGCTTGCTGTATTTTTTGAGCCAAAGTTTGAGTGTGATAATAACGCTGCTTTTGGTGTTATACCAAATGCTTCAATTTCTTGAGCTGCCCGCACTGTCATTTCTGCTATTTCTTCTGCAGAAGGATCTTCATTGACGTAAGTATCTGTTAGAAAAAGAGTGCGACGTTGAGAAATAAGCAAACTTACAGCAGAAAAATGACGAACATTTGAATCAAGACCAATAATTTGTTCAATCAATTCAAGATGACGTTCAAAACGTCCTTCTAAGCCACAAATCATTGCATCCGCTTCTTCACGCATCACGGCAAGTGCTGCAATCGCTGTTGTTGATGTTCTGACAATTGTTTTTGCAACGTCGGGTGAAACACCACGTCTTCCTGTGTACCGAAGAAATAAATTAACATAATCACGAAAGCGAGGATCATCTTCTGGATTTGTAAGTTCAAAATCTATACCGGGGCGAATTCTTAAACCAAAGCGTTTTAGTCTTGCCTCTACGACATGTGGACGGCCAATGAGGAGAGGTATTGCCGTTTGTTCTTCAAGTACAACTTGTGCTGCTCGAAGTACGCGCTCATCTTCACCATTGGCATAAATAACCCGTTTGCGTTTTGCTGTTTTTGCTGCTGCAAAGACAGGTTTCATCATTAAGCCGGAGCGGAATACAAATCGATTAAGGATATCATGATAGGCTTCCATATCTTCAATCGGCCGTAATGCAACACCAGTTTCCATTGCGGCTTTCGCAACAGCAGGGGCTATACGCAGTATTAATCGTGGATCAAAGGGGGAGGGGATTAGATAGTCTGGACCAAAAATAGGAGGGGGGGTTGAATATGCACGCGCTGCAACATCTGAAGTTTCTTCGCGAGCGAGAGCTGCAATTGCATGAACTGCGGCCATTTTCATTTCTTCATTGATTGCTGTGGCTCCAACATCTAATGCACCACGGAAAATATAAGGAAAACAAAGAACATTATTAACCTGATTGGGATAATCAGAACGTCCTGTGCAGATCATTGCATCCGGCCGTGTGGAGCGTGCTTCTTCTGGCATAATTTCCGGTGTTGGATTAGCAAGTGCTAAAATTAATGGATTTGGAGCCATTTTTTTCAGATATTCAGGTTTCAAAACACCACCCGCTGATACACCTAAAAAAATATCCGCATTATCAATAATTTCGGATAGAGTTCGGGCATCAGTGTTTTGTGCATAACTCATTTTCCAACGATCCATAAGAGCTTTGCGACCTTTATAAACAACACCCTCTAAGTCGCTTAGCCAAATATTTTCAACTTTTGCTCCAAGGCGAACCAAAAGATTAATACAGGCTAAAGCTGCGGCACCCGCGCCAGAAGCAACTATTTTGGCGTTTTCAATTTTTTTTCCAGAAAGATTTAAGGCATTTAATACCGCTGCAGAAACAATAATAGCAGTTCCATGTTGGTCATCATGGAAAACTGGAATATTCATACGAGAGCGGAGTTTTTCTTCAATTTCAAAACATTCAGGAGCTTTAATATCTTCGAGGTTAATACCACCAAATGTAGGTTCTAAAGCAGAGACAGTTTCTACCATTTGTTCAATATTGGGTGTATCAATTTCAATATCAAAGACATCAATATTAGCAAATTTTTTAAAGAGAACAGCTTTTCCTTCCATAACCGGCTTTGAGGCGAGGGGACCAATATTTCCTAAGCCCAATACAGCCGTTCCATTTGATATAACTGCGACTAAATTAGAACGGGAGGTATATTGCGCTGCAAGATTTGGATCTTTGTGAATTGCAAGACACGGTGCAGCGACTCCTGGGGAATAAGCAAGAGCCAGATCACGCTGATTATCAAGGGGTGTTGTCGCTTGTATTTCTAATTTTCCAGGTTTTGGATACTGGTGATAAAAAAGTGCGGCACTCTCAAGTTCAGTTTTTTGTGAACTGAAATTACGATTTCGTTCTGTAGACATTTTTATGATATCCAAGTTATAGTATACATTTATATGAGTGTTCCATTTGTGATAAGGTTTTATCTACTGCTAAAGCTTAATTTCTCTAATTACAAAAATGCAACGAGTGTGAACAAATTCTTCTGGATTGTTTAATTAATTTGATGTTTCTTTTTGCTTGCACTCATTAATTTTGTTTTGATATCAGCCCAATGAGTTTTTTCTCCTTAATCACAATTCGTGGAAATGAGTCATTTTTTTAATAAGTACAATATTCCTGATGCTTACATTACCAAGCAGTTATCTTTTTTGCAATGCTGGTGAGATAAGCAAGAATAAAAGAGTACTTTTATTCATTTAACCTGATTGTTATAAATGCGTGCTTTCTTTAATATGTTCTACAAGTGGATGTATAATTTATAGACCACCCTTTATAAGTTTTAATCTTCTGTATAATTTTAAAAAGTTTTTTATTATAGAAAAAACGTGTATTTCAATAAATAAAACTTGAGTTGGAAAATCTCTCATTAAGTATTTTATACGTGTATTGTTCGTTTTTTATCATAGCTCTGTAGAAGAGGGTAACAAAGAAACTAAGAAAGGGGTATGCTTGCTTATCCTCTTTTCATTTATTTGGGAATTGAGTATGCTACTTTGAGAGTGCTATTGCTTAGAATAGAGCAGAAAGCGGCATACAAATCATTTCTTTAATTTGTAATATAGCACTCCATTTGAAAACCAATGCATTATATGTAACGATAAACTCTGAATACAAATAGAAAAACAAAAGTGGAAAAAATATCTTTCCCACCTCTGTTGTTCTCTATTGGATACGGCCACTTGCATGAGCAAGCATTGTATAGACTTTTCCAGTATCCGATATCAGATATTTCCGAACGGAGTTAGAAAAACCAGAACCATGGGATACCTCACGTAAGAGTTTTTCAAAATCTGCAATATACTGATTAACTGAACGCTTAAAATCAACATCATTCATATATTTTTTCTTAATCATTTCAAACATGTTTTTCCCGCTTAAAGTATAGAGACGTTCTGTTACGATGTTTTTTTGTCCACGCTGATAATGATCCCATAGTTCAACGACAGCATTGTGGTTAATAGCCTGTAATATACCTGTTGCTAACGAGTTAAGAGACACATTTGCAGGACGTGGTTTTGTTTGTACGGATGCTAAAACACCATTATCAGGCATTTCATCATACCAAGTTTCTTCACGCGAAGCTCTTTCTAGGAGATTTGATACCCATTTATTTTGCCTTTTTTTGCTTGGGTCTTGTTGTAAAATAGGTTTAGGCGGCACGATTTTCTTGATAACATCAGGGGTAATATTATCATTTTTCTGAAGTGTTGATGATGTAGGAAGTGCCGATATCCGCCGCTCATTTGCATTCTTTTGATCAGCTTTTTGTACAACATTTGCTAAATCCTTTAATGCTGTAATTTGTTCATTGAGAGCAGTACGAATTGTTTGCGTTGTTTCTTTTGTTGTTGCAGGTATTTTTTGAAAACTCTCATGAATATCATTATTAATTTTTGAAAGTTCTAAACGAATCTCATCCGCTGAACGGCGTATATCCTCTGCTGCTCCTGAAAAACGCGTTGAAGCTTCATTAATCAGCTGATTAAGTGATTGTTGGAGCGAATGTGTGGAATTACGTGTATTTTTATCAGTACGTTCAAGTGCTAAGCTGAGAACATCTTCATAATGTTCAATGAGCTGATTGATTTCATTAGACTTTGAAACAAGAGCATCGCTTAACGCAGAGAGCGTGTTATGTTTCTCTTCAAGCGTTGTATTCAATGAATTTTCGGACTGTTCAAGAATGTGAATAGTCTCAGACAGTGTTTTAGCATGTTCACCGAAGCTGCTTGTGATATGACTAATTTGCTCAAATGTATTTTGTGAAAGCCCTTGCAGAACTTCGACATTATTATTGAGTGCTTGATTGGAGGCTGAGAGATGCTCCGTCACTTGTTTAGTGTTGCGGAAGAAATTATTTGCTGTCTCGCTAAATTGACCATCAATATTTTGAACGGCCGATAATAAAACATTGCTATTTTCGTGGAAGCTGTAAACTGATTGATTCAACTGTTTAAGAATAGATGAAACATTGTTGACGAGATCTTCTTTCATAGCAGTTACTGTTTGAATTGTTTCAGAATTGGCTTGAGTCAAACTATTCACTAAAGATTCGCTGTGTGCATAAATTCTTTGTTCCGCATCTTGTGTTGAGAGAGAAAGTTGTTCACCAATATGTGCTGTTAAATGACTAATTGACTCTGTTGTGCTTTGTGCCGCTTGATTTAAATGGTCTGTCAATTCAGTGATTTTTCCTACATGTTCTGAAATTTGAGTAGCTGTTTGATTTTTTGCTTCTTCCAAACGGCTGCTTACATCAGAAAGCTGATATCCTAAATTATTTTTAAGATTCTGCATCGAATGATGAAGAACATTGCAGCGTTCGCTAAGGACTTGTTCAATTGCTGTTGTTGAAGTATGAATCGTTTCATTCAACAATGCTTGTGCATTATGACTGGCAGTTGTGAAAGCTTCAACGGTATGAGCTGTTTGCTCAGATAGAACAGACAGAACTTTTTCACTGGTATCATAAACTGTTTGTTTAACGTTTGATACAATGCGATTACCAGATTCTGAGAGAATATTTTCCGCTTTTAAGGCAACATCTGCAACAGAGGAAACTATCTGTTCACCTGTAGAAGAAAGAACATCAGAGGCTTTGATAATCTTATTCTGTAAGTTATCTGTAACACTATTAACAGAATCCTCTAATGTGATGCGCATATTATCAATGTTTGTTTCCAACGCTTGTTGAATTATCTGGCTTTGTTCATTATTAAGCATGATAGAGGTTTTTAATGTGTCAGAACGTTCCTCAAGAGCAGATGTTTGCATTGCGATCGTTTCACATACTTGGCCAAGTTTTTCGGACAAAGTCTCCTCTAGCGTGGTTGCATGCTCAAAGATCTTATGGGCACGGATTTCCAGATTTGTGTCAAACGATTCTATGCGCGTATCAAGGGTTTCAAAGAATGTACCACTAGACTGAGAGAGAGTGTTCCTTAAAATTTCGGCATGGTTTTCTAAGTTTTTAATATGGCTTTGAACAGTTTCAGTAATATTATTGTTATTGGCAGCAATTGCATTCTCAACCAAGTCTATCTGTTTCTTTAATGCAACATCGACACGTATATCACTTTTTGCGATGAGATTATGGATCGTTTCCATCCGTTGCTCAAGTGTACGTGCCTGATCTGCAAGAACTTCATTAAGAGAAAAACTATTAATCGCTAAAGAGTCACGCAGAGCATCGGCACGTATATCAATATTTCTAGCTTGTGCTTCTAAAGCTTCTTTTGTTGTATTGCTGCTTTGTACAATGACTTCTTGGAGTCTTTCTGTGCATTGAACTATATTTGCAACATGATTTTCAGCATGCTGATCAACGATTTGAACGTTATCAATCAAAACCTGTTCAAGACTTGAAGTGTTTTGAGCCAAAGTATCAATTTGATCTTTTAGTGTCTCAGCAATTTTATGCTTTTCTTTATCAAGCATATCTGCCATCAGAGCTCTTTGATCAGAAAGCTGTAATTTGAAGTCTTTTGAGCGCTCTTGTATGATATCAATGACAGCACTATCGACATGTTGAACTTCCTCTCTTAGCCGTTCTTTACTTTTATCGATTGCGGAAAGAATAATCTCATGCCCATTTGTAAATGCCTCGGTAATATCAGCGGTTCTTTCTTGCAGATTTGTATTAATTTGCAAGACATGGGACTCTAAGAAATTCCCAAGCTTTTCAGCATTATCTTCTAGCATTTGACTGCGAGCAATAAAGGATTCGATGATAGAATCACTGTGTTCTTTAAGAGAAAGATCAACAGTTGCTAAACGGTTTTCAAAAGCCTCAATTGCTCCTGAAGTTACGTTATCAAATTTAGAAGAAAGATTGTATGCTTTTTGATCGAGCTGTATGATTTTTTTATCGAAACTCTGTAGAAATTGATTGTTGCGATCAATAATAGCTTCATCCAGTGTTTTAAATTTCTCATCAATATTATGGAAAGTCTGGTCTGTCGCTGTTTGTATATGCGTTGCAATTTTAGCGATGTGCCTTTCAGCTTTAGCAGCTGTTTCATTAAAGGTTTTCTCTATTTGTTTTTCATTATTATCAAAACGTTCTGAGAAACCATCAAAGTTTTTTCCTAATTCATGGAAAAACTCGGTGTTTTTTTGCTGAATTTGTGTCGTGGTTTGATTAAATTTTTCAACAAGCTGATTTGTTACACCATCACCTGCGTAGGAAAGTTTTGCAACAAGATCTTCTCCTTGTTTTTGTAAAGTCTGAGAAAGAGTTTGTGCAAGCTTCTCAACGTTGGTTACAATTTTAGAGGTAACTAAGCCAAACTCATCACTCAGTTGTTCTTGTGTCCCTTTAATTGTTGATTGTACGCGATCAGCATGATTTAAAATAGCTATGCGTTCATTGCTCAATTCTTTAATTAACGTGTGAATGCGTGATTCATTTTCAGCATAGGCTTGTTCTAGATTATGAACTTCTCCTTGTATGATTGCTTCAAGCTCAACAGCACGCCCAAGAGTGCGTTCAATTCCCTCATTCATGGCTGCGACTTCTTCACGAATGGTCTGACCTATAGCGATAGCTTGTTTTTCAGATATATGTTGTGGTTCACTAAGGCGCTGTGCAGCATTGGTCATAAGTAGAGCGATATTATGCAATTCATTTGAACGTTTTGTTAATTGAGCGATTCCCCAAGATATAAGGATAGGGATCGCTGTTCCAGCTGCTACCGCTAGTCCCATTGGTGATGTAATAAAGGTAGTGATATTCGATAAGGAGTTGAGTCCAGTAGGGGCCAGCTTATGAGCAACAAAGGCACCTCCTGTTGCCCATAGAGCACTGAGTGCTGTTGTACACCAATAGATTCGAGAGGTAGAGCGCTGCTTTAATAAGCTAAAATTTGCAGGAGTTGTTACGTCATCGTTAGCAGGAAGAAGTTGTTTAGACAGCAATGTATTATGAACAGTTCCACCTGAAATGTCATATTCAGGTTTCGGGGCAAAAAGCTGTTCAACAACGGATTCATCAATCACAGCGTTATCATGAATATTGGAGACAAAAGTTGAAGTGCTATTTTCAGAGAAAATTTCTTCTTCTGCCATTGCAATTTTTTGAATTAAATCATCTACATTAACAACATTTTCAGAATTATCAGATGAGATCGTTTCAATTGTTGCGTCATCAAAATTAAAGTTCATAGCCTTTGAGAGAGCTTCTTCAACTTCAATTTCAAATGTTTGTAACTTGGTTCTGCGTGCCATACTCGCCTCGTACTCTTACAGATGGATAAAGGGATACGTCCTCCTCCAGATACGCTAATATACTAGCTGTTAATTATTTAGAAAGGAATATGTTCTGGGCAAAATTTTGAAAACTTATCAAGATAAAGTTAACGTGGTTCCTTTAACCTGTTCTAAAATGATATAAAATACAATAAAAACAACATATTATTTTATTATAGCAAAAATAAGAATACTGTTTACAACTTTTTTATAGGGGGCATTATGTGCTTACTTTATTTGAGTAAGGCCAATTTAATGGTAGTTATGCACAATATGAAAGAAATCTGTAGTGTACCAATGCAACCTGTCATATTTTTATAAGATGATGATTCATGAGTTATGCTATTATGAATGAGAATCAAGGAGAGGAGTTAACCTATACTTTCGAGATCTGCACTGTTAAGAAGTATCTGCAATGTTTTAAGAATGTAAACTGAAATGTCATGAATTTTATAAGTGAGGGTGTAAAGTTTCATATTTTCTAGTGGGTTTCCGCAAATTATTGTGTTCATTGCTTTGAATCACGTTTTTTGGGTATTGTGTTATCTTTTGCTAATTTTTAAAGCTCCTACGTTGACAATTGGATATTTTTCAGTCGATATGCATGCACGAATGTTTTATGTAATTCGAGATAAAGGTGTAAGAATAATGGCAGAACGATCACAACACCTGCAAGATGTATTTTTAAATACGGTGCGCAAGCAAAAAATTTCTCTTACAATTTTTCTTGTAAATGGCGTTAAATTAACGGGTATCGTAACCTCGTTTGATAGTTTTTGTGTTCTTTTGCGTCGTGACGGACATGCGCAATTGGTTTATAAACATGCTATTTCTACAATTATGCCGGGACAACCTGTACAAATGTTTGAAGGTGAAAGTTCTGAATAAACAAATTACCTTAATTTTAGACCTCTGATCCCATTTTATAAAGTGCTTAGGTCACCATGATAAATGAAAATGAGAGATTTAGGGGATTTTCTTCACAGATTGAAAAACAAGTGCGCGCACTTGTTTTGATGCCGATTTTTCAAAAAAATAGTGAGAGTGATTCAAAAGGTGGATCATTATCCTCTCGAGTTGAAGAGGCATTGGGGTTAGTCCGTGCTATTAGGTTAAAAGTTATTCATTATGAAACACTTCCTCTCTTTACGCTCCGTCCTGCAACGTTGTTTGGAAAGGGTAAAGTAGATGCGCTTGCCCATTACATAGGTGAAGAGAATATTGAGCTTACAATTGTAGATCATTTTTTAACACCAGTGCAGCAGCGTAATTTAGAGAAATTATGGAATTGCAAAGTTATTGATAGAACGGCTTTGATTCTTGAAATTTTTGGGGATCGTGCGCGAACAAAAGAAGGGGTTTTGCAAGTCGAATTGGCGCATTTATCTTATCAAAAAAGCAGGCTTGTGCGGAGTTGGACACACTTGGAAAGACAACGTGGTGGAGGTGGTTTTCTAGGTGGTCCTGGTGAAACTCAAATTGAAGCGGATAGGCGTCTTTTGCAAGAAAAAATTATTCGTATCCGACGCGAATTGGAGACAGTGATTAAAACACGTACTCTTCATAGAGCAAAAAGAAAAAAAACGTCCCATCCTGTTGTTGCTTTAGTAGGATATACCAATACAGGAAAATCAACTCTTTTTAACCGTTTAAGCGGTGCAAATGTATTAGCAAAGGATATGTTGTTTGCAACACTTGATCCAACTTTACGCAAAGTTGTTCTTCCCCACGGAAAAACTATTCTTTTATCTGATACTGTAGGTTTTATTTCTAACTTACCAACGCACTTGATTGCAGCTTTTCGAGCAACTCTTGAAGAAGTGGTTGAGGCTGATCTCATTCTTCATGTAAGGGATATATCAGATATTGATCATCGTGTGCATGCTCAAGATGTTTTGGAAGTGCTTTCGAGTCTTGGTATCGATATTGATGAGAGAGAGCATATCTTAGAAGTTTGGAATAAGGTTGATTTGTTGGATGAGCACGCATTAAATGTTTTGCAAACAAGCGCGAAAACACGATTAAATCCTGCAGTAATGGTATCAGGGCTCATGAGTAATGGACTTGATCAATTGTTAACGACAATTGAAAAGCGAATTTTTGGAGAACTGCAAAATGTTGAATGTCTTTTACGACCTCATGAAATGTCACTTATTAATTGGTTTTATGCAAACTCTGGTGAAATAGTACAGGAAGGGCATGAGGATGGTTCAGTTACCATTAGAGCAGTCCTTACCTCTGAAGCGAAAAAGCAGCTAGATTATATCAAGCAAAGTATGAATTAAATTTTTTCGAGATATTTCTCTCTCTTTTTTATTAATTTTTATATTTTTCTTCTCTCAAAATAATATGACTTCAAGTTAAGAGGATAGTTACTACTTTCTCTTAATAAAAAAATAATGAAGTTTTTTATTGGTTGAAATAAAAATGAGTCTTAAGTGTAAGAAAAGACTGTTTATACACACGGTCCTGCGAAATTTTTTATTCGTTTTTCTGTTAGCAGGGTTGTGTGCATTTTTAATTTGGTTGTATTACTTTACTCAACCACGGATATATCGAGCAACTTTGACTTTTTCGTTATCTGATTCTGTCGGAAAGCCATTGCCAACTGAGAAACAAAACAATATCCTTGCATTCCTATTTTCAAAGCCCATGTTTTTAGGCGAGTCAAGTTTACAGAATTTTTCTTTAGATTCTTCTCAGAAGCAAGATTTTCATGAAAATATTCGTTTGTTTCGTAAAGGAGATTTTATTGATCTTACTTTTGAAGCAGGAACGGCTGAAGCTGCTCAATATGGGGTGGAAACTTGGTTTTCTGCGCTTTCACAAGCAATCATAGAACAGAAAAAAAAGTTGTTATTGACACAGATGCAGGCTAATCAACAATATGGTAGCGTTGAGATACCTACTATAGTGCAAGAATTTCGTTCATCTGTTGATTCTTTTATTTATCACAATGTAAAACAAACAGAGCTTCATGATCTTTCTGTGCAATTAACACAAGCAACTTTAAAGCGTATTCATTTAACGAGTTTAAATTCAACTATTAATATGATGCGTGAAAATGGACAATCTTTGTTATCTTTATCATTTATTGCAGGGAATTCAGTGGTTTCTGCATTAGAATCTAAGCGTGATCTTTTGGAAACACAAAGAGCGCATATGGTTGCACAATTAGGTTGGACACATCCTCAAATTAAAGCAATGACTGCAGAATTAGAGGTGATTTCTCATCAATTAGAGAATAAAATTTTACAGATCATTCATCAAGTTCATTCAGATGAGGTTATTGCAACGGAATTTGAAAAACAGCTCAAAAAAAGGATTAGCTTTTTTGTAAAAGATCAGTCCGATTCTTTGAATCAAATGTTTCATGAATTTGAAAATAAAATAACAGCAGTCGTAGATGCACAAAATAAAGAGATGAGCAGAGTTTCTCCTTTGTTGGAAAACACAAAGATTCACGTGATTGCGCCAATAAGGTTAGTTCCCATTTCTTTTATGGAACTTTATGGAAAAAGTGTTATTATCGGTCTGTTTGCGAGCTTAGTCACTTTGTTGGGAGGGATATTGCTTTTTTATCGATGCTTTGAAGTAAAAAAAGATCAATCAGAAAAAAATGAGCTAAAAAGCAATGAAAATACTTTTGTATCTAAGAAAATAAAAGACTTTGAATCTTTCATTACCATAGAGGAGTTAACCGATTTTTTGAAGTGTTGTACTTCAACGGTTATTTCAATCATTGGAACAGAAGCGGCACGAACGGCAGCAAAACTCTCTCTCCATCTTATAAAAGAACATAAAACAATCCTGCTGGTTGATCTTTCTGGTCAACAAATAGAGAAAGTTATTGGTCCTCATCGCGGAATGAGTGATGTTTTGACGGGGAATGCCCAGTTGCATGATGTTGTTTATCGCGATTATGATACGGGAGTTGATATTCTTCCTCAAGGGTTAACAAGTTCTGTTCGTGCACAGAATTTTTCAAATGAAATTCCTCATATCTTACAGGAATTTAAAAAGGAGTACGATTTTATCATCTTAGAAATGGCGAGTGAGCCAAAATATGGATTTGAGCAATTTGCAGAACTCACAGACTATTATATTTGTAGTCTTGCTCTTAACGAACAGGATTGGATGACACAAATGGTAAGCCAGTTTCCGAAAGCTGTTTACCGTGTGATTGCATCGTAAACGTCGTAGACTATTTACATTTTGTAATGCTACACTTGCCTTCTCATAAAGTTGTAGTACATATTAAAATAGCTAAGATTTATAAGTTTAAATTTTAAAATGAATTGGTGGATGGAGAGAGACGTGGGGCAATCGGAAATGACAGTACAAAGATTTGATGATAGCGCTTTAATATCATTACAAAAGAAAAATCGAAAACAAATTCAGCTGTGGCTTTACTCCATTTTATTACTTTGTTTAGCGATTGTTTTAGTGGGGGGAGCTACGCGCTTGACGGGATCAGGATTGTCTATAACAGAATGGAAGCCAATACACGGTGTCATTCCACCGATTGGTGTAGATCAATGGCAAGAAGAATTTTCAAAATATCAACAAATAGCGCAATATAAGCTCCTTAATCGTGATATGACATTAAGTGCGTTTAAGGTTATTTTCTGGTGGGAATGGGCACATCGTATTCTGGGACGTCTTGTTGGTCTTGTGGCTTTATTCGGTCTCTTTTGGTTTTGGATGACAAAACGTATTGAAAAAAATATTTTGTTTCAACTTGCCGTTGTGCCAATTCTTATTGCCCTTCAAGGGTTTATTGGTTGGTGGATGGTAGCTTCGGGCATTGGTGAGAGTAATTTGACAAGTGTAAGCCAGTATCGTTTGGCATTTCATCTTATAACAGCATGTTTTGTTATTATTTTTGTTACTTATTTAGCGCGAGGACTGGCAGAATATTCAGAAAAACCAGCAAATCAAAAGGTTCAATATTTTTCTGGTTGGCTCGTCATTCTTATCTTGATTGAGATTTATTTGGGTGCTTTGGTTGCAGGGCTTCATGCAGGGAAAGTTTATAATACATGGCCACTTATGGATGGTCAGATCATTCCTGATGGATTATTCCAGCATAATCCTGTTTGGCTCAATTTATTTGAAAATCCTTTGACTGTTCAATTTATTCACCGCTTTTTTGCTTATTTTTTATTTTCTGTAGCGATTATTCATGCTTTATATGTGCAGACGAATGTTCCACACTCAACCCATTCTCGTCGTGCATTTTTTCTCTGCATTATGATAGCCATTCAAGCAATCTTGGGTGTTCTCACATTGTTACATGAAGTGCCTATAAGTTTGGGTCTTGTGCACCAAAGTGTTGCTTTAGTCGTATTGTGTTTTTCAGTTGCACATTGGCGTGCAACAAAAGGGGCTTATCGTGTTGTTGAATAAAAATCTTTCTCCAGAGAAGTTTAATGCTCTGCAAGCATTAAGTCGAGATTTTGAATTGCAGCAGCGGCAGCACCTTTTCCTAAATTATCAAATATGGCACAGAGGTTGAAAATTCCTTCGTGCTCATTGCCAAATACAAACAGTTTCATTTCACCTTTATGTGCTAAGGATTCTGGATTGAGTTTAGTGAGAGCATCAGTTTCTTCTTGGGATGCAACTGATATGATATTTTGTCCACTGTAATGATTTTCAAGAATCTCACGCAGATCAGAACAGTTTGCTGATTTTGTAAAGAGATGGCGATGGAGAGGAATATTTACAATCATTCCTTGAGGAAAATGCCCAACACTTGGTATAAAAATAGGTGTTTGGTTCAGTTGTCCATAGATTTTAATTTCTGGCACATGTTTATGTTGAAGATTGAGACCATAGATAAAATAATTTTCCCTAACCTGATTTTGTCGAGATTGGTTTTCCATTTGTGCAATGAGTTGTTTTCCGCCACCCGTATAGCCGGATATTGCGTTAATTGATATAGGATAGTAAGAATCTAGTAAACCTGCTTCACGGAGTGGACGAATTAAGCTAATTGCACCGGTAGGGTAACATCCGGGATTGGTCACGTAGTGAGCTGCTTGGATACGTTCTTTTTGTCCTGCAGTCATTTCAGGAAAACCGTAGATCCAGTTTGGCGCGACACGGTGGGCTGTGGAACTATCAATAATTCTAATTTTTTTATTGTTTTTAAGCCAGTTAACAGTTTCACGCGCGACATCATCTGGAAGACATAAAATGGCAATGTCGGCTTGATCAAGATAATCTCGCCGAAGATCAATGTTATGTCGTTCTGTATGAGCAAGAGAGAGTAACTTAAAATCCAAACGTTCCGCTAATTGTTTTTGTATTTGTAATCCGGTGGTTCCATGCTCACCATCAATAAAAACTTTTGTTGCCATTCTCTTTGCCTTGAATTATCTTCTTTTAGCATATTTCGCTTTTCATATTATCAATATTTTAAATTATTACCCATTGAAATGATAGTCATTAAATTATTGAATTTTCTAAGATTATAGATCTTTTTATTTGTAAAATTATGATGAGTAGGAGTGCGAGGAAAAAAATTCATCCCCACGGAGCTTCTTTTTTGAGCATGATTTTTTTGTTTATAGGGCAAAGAAATTAGGTAAATATTTGTACCATTTTCGGATGAGAGTGATTGAAAATATTTGGTTTGTGCGGTTTGCTGTGTTATCGTTTAATCACTTTATTTTTTAATGTTAGGAATGTGTTTTATGACTCAACAAGAAAACGACATACAAAAGCGCTTTTTTAATGATGAATTACAGACTGTTGATGGTGCAATTTTTGAGGCAATTAGAGGAGAATTTGAACGTCAGCAACACGAAATTGAGCTGATTGCTTCAGAAAATATTGTTTCAAGAGCCGTTCTTGAAGCACAGGGGTCAGTTTTAACCAATAAATATGCAGAAGGTTATCCAAGAAAGCGTTACTATGGGGGGTGTCAGTTTGTTGATGTTGTTGAAGATTTAGCAATTGAACGGGCAAAGGAGCTTTTTGGTGCTGCTTTTGCAAATGTTCAGCCTAATTCTGGTAGTCAGATGAATCAAGCTGTTTTTTTAGCTTTACTCCAGCCTGGTGATACATTTATGGGATTAGATCTAAATGCTGGTGGTCATCTCACACATGGTTCATCGGTCAATATGTCAGGAAAATGGTTTGATGTTGTTTCCTATGGTGTGCGTCAAGAAGATCAGATTCTTGATATGGAGGAAGTTGAACGACTTGCAAAAGAACGTAAGCCAAAACTTATTATAGCAGGTGGCTCGTCTTATCCTCGCCTATGGGATTGGAAAAGATTCCGTGAAATTGCAGATGAGATTGGTGCTTATTTTCTCGTTGATATGTCTCATATTGCTGGTTTGGTTGCTGGTGGTGTTCATCCTTCTCCTGTTCCGCATGCACATATTGTAACAACGACAACACATAAATCGCTGAGAGGTCCTCGTGGTGGTTTGATATTGACAAATGATGAAGTATTAGCCAGGAAAATCAATTCAGCGATTTTCCCTGGTCTTCAAGGTGGTCCTTTAATGCATGTCATTGCAGCTAAGGCTGTTGCCTTTGAGGAGGCTCTACAACCCTCTTTTAAGAGCTACAGCGCTCATGTTGTTGCCAATGCAAAAACTTTAGCAAAAACATTACAGAGTAATGGTTTTAATATTGTTTCTGGCGGTACAGACAATCATTTACTATTGGTTGATTTACGTTCCAAAAAATTGACAGGAAAACGTGCTGAGTTGGCTTTGGGACGAGCGCATATTACTTGTAATAAAAATGGTATTCCTTTTGATCCTGAAACACCATCTATAACGTCAGGAATTCGTTTGGGATCACCTGCTGCGACGACACGTGGTTTTGCAGAAAAAGAGTTTATTCAAGTTGGTGAGTTGATTTCAGAAGTTCTTGATGGTCTTAAGGAAACACAAAGTGATGAAGATAATAATGCTGTGGAAATGGCTGTTAAGAAAAAGGTGAGAGATGTAACAAATAAATTTCCTCTTTACTCTTATCTTACCACTTTTTAAGGGCACACAAGAGATGCGTTGTCCTTACTGTCAATATGAGGATACACAAGTTAGAGATTCGCGTCCTGCGGAAGAGGGGGCTGTCATTCGCCGTCGCCGTGTATGTTCTGCTTGCGGTGGTCGCTTTACAACTTTTGAACGTGTTCAGTTGCGTGAGCTTTTGGTTTCTAAAAAAAGTGGTCGATGTGAGCTCTTTGATCGTGATAAGTTAATGCGATCAGTTGATATAGCTGTACGTAAACGCAACATTAATCCAGATTATATTGAACGGGCAATTTCTGGTATTGTTCGTCAACTTGAGAGTTTAGGAGAACCAGAAATTTCTTCGAAAAAAATTGGACATCTTGTGATGGAAGCATTAAAAAGCATTGATGATATTGCCTATATTCGCTTCGCTTCTGTATATCGAGATTTTCGTAATGCGAGCGATTTTCACGATGTTATAGATGAGTTATCAAAGGGTGTGACGGATACAGAATCTCATTTTGATGAATAAAAAAATACAAGATGAACGGTTTATGGCTGCCGCTATCCGTTTAGCCGAACGTCATGTTGGTCTTACAGGTGAGAATCCTTCGGTTGGTACGTTAATTGTGCGAAACGATGATGCTGTAGGGGCATTTATTGTAGGTTATGGTGTAACAGCTATCAATGGAAGGCCTCATGCTGAGGTGCAAGCTTTGCGTATGGCTGGGACTTTAGCTCATGGTGCTACGGCTTATGTGACTTTAGAGCCTTGTTCGCATTATGGAAAAACTTCGCCCTGTGTGAATGCACTCATTAATTCAGGTATTTCACGTGTTGTCATTGCTTTGACTGATTTAGATGAGAGAGTTGATGGTCGTGGGATTGCTCTTTTACGTGCTGCGGGTATTGAAGTGGTTGAAGGCGTTCTGGCTGAAGAAGCTTTTGAAGCATTGTGTACACATTGGTGTGTAAGGAAGTTACAACGCTGTACTGTTACTTTTAAAATGGCGATTTCTGCTGATAATGGTGTGGGGAAAAAGGGGCAAGGGGGAATAAAAATTAGTGGAATGATTTCTCATACCCATACGCATATTCTACGTGCTCAAAATAATGCTATCCTCGTTGGGATTGGCACGATACTAGCGGATGATCCACAATTGAGTTGTCGTTTGCCAGGGATGGAGATGCGTTCGCCTATACGTATTATTTTGGATGCAGATTTATGTATCCCCCTTGATGCAAAAGTTGTCCAAACGGCGAACAGAATTCCTACATGGATTATTTGTGATGCAAGTTTTTCAAAGAAAAACAAAAAAAATGCACTGGAGCAATGTGGTGTCTCTGTGTATTCAGTAGAAATGAATGATGGTTGTATGCAACCTTTTGCTCTTTTACAGATGCTTTATCAACGGGGAATCAATAGTGTTTTACTTGAAGGAGGTGTAAAGACAGGGGAAAAATTTTTAAATTCTGGTTGTGTGGATCATTTGGTATGTTTTTATGCTCCCGTTATTTTGGGTAAAAACCGTATTGAAGCTCCTCATTTTGGAAATTATCTCTCGCAATTTCATAAGGTTGAAACAAGAATGTTTGGAAATGACCGTTTTTATAAATGGAGGCGTAAAACGTTATGTTCACAGGGATTATAACGGATATCGGTTGTGTTGAAGATGTTCAATCTTTGAAGAAAGGGGTGCGGTTAAATGTTTCTACACACTATGCACTGGAGAGTTTAGAAATTGGCTCATCAATTGCCTGTTCAGGAATTTGTTTGACAATTGTTGAGCGAGGATCAAACAAAACGAATACTAATTGGTTTGTTGTGGAAGCGTGGGAAGAAGCATTGCGTTTAACTAATCTAGCACAGTGGACAAAAGGAACCTATATTAACTTAGAGCGTTCTCTCCGATTAGGTGATGAACTGGGGGGACATTTGGTTTCTGGTCATGTTGATGGTTTGGCTGAGATTATTGACCAAAAAAATGAAGGAGATGCAGTTCGTTTTTTCTTAAAAGTTTCAACAAGATTTATGCCCTTTATTGTAAGCAAGGGTTCTATTGCACTCAATGGAACATCTTTAACTGTTAACAGTGTTAAGGCTTGTATTTTTGATGTTCTTATTATTCGTCATACACTTGCAATGACAACTTGGGGACAAGCTAAAATTGGAGACCAAGTCAATTTAGAAATCGATCAGTTGGCTCGTTATGCTGCAAAGTTTTCTGGTTTAATGGGTAGATGCGTAATTTGAAAGTTGATTGTCGTTCTCAAAATTTCGTACCCTATAAAGCCTAATTTTTTTGTTAATTTTTCTTATGGAATTCTGTTATGGTAAAAGAGAGACATGAAAAATTGCATCTATTGATTGTTGAAGCGCGATTTTATGATGGGATTTCTGATGCACTTCTTGCAGGTGCAGTGGATGCTTTGCAAAAAGCTGAAGCAAGTTATGATATTGTAACAGTTCCAGGGGCATTAGAGATACCGGCTGCAATCGCTTTTGCCGAGAAAAGTAAAGCACTTTACAGTGGTTATGTTGCTCTTGGCTGTGTTATCCGCGGTGAAACGTATCATTTTGAAATTGTTGCGAACGATTCTTGTCGTGCATTAATGGATTTAACTGTTCATAAGAATTTGGCTATTGGAAATGGTATTTTGACTGTTGAAAATAAAGGACAAGCATGGGCACGTGCAAAACAGGAAGAAAAAAATAAAGGTGGTTTTGCTGCTAAAGCTGCTTTATGTATGATCGCTCTAAAAAAAAGATTTGGAGATAATCATTAAAGATGGCTGATATAAAAGGAAGGCATTCTCCGCGTTCGGCCAATAAACGTGGAGCAGCAAGACTTGCTGCAGTTCAAGCGCTTTATCAAATGGATATCGTTGGTTCTGGTGTAATGGAAACAGCAGCTGAATATGAGACTTATCGTTTAGGAAAAGATATTGATGGAGATCAGTATCTTGATGCTGATTTTCAATGGTTTTTAGCTATTATAACTGGTGTTGTAAAAGATCAAAAACAGTTAGATCCTATGCTTCATCAACAGCTTTCTGCAGAGTGGTCACTTTCGCGGCTTGATTCCATCCTACGAGCAATTTTGCGAGCAGGTTTATGGGAGTTGATTAATCGTGAAGATGTTCCTATTGCGGTTGTTATGAGTGAATATGTTGATATAGCAAAGGCATTTTTTGAAGGTGATGAGCCAAAGCTTGTTAATGCGGTTCTTGATAATATGGCGAAAAAAATTCGCTCCTAAAAGAAGTGCTGTAAGCCCAATGTTATCAGGATTGGTAATTCCCAGTCCTGATATTATGAGAATTGTTTGTAGGCTTTTATAAGCTAGTTATGCGTTGGCAAATTCGCAGGGCCTTTAATAATCTGAATCAAGAAAGGCTGTTCTTTTGTAGCAGTTGGAGTTGTTTGTGCGATAAAATCGAATATTTGTCCGTTTTGTAGACCATAATTAGCTATTTTAGCAACCTGATTATTTTTATTGAAATAAATAGCTAAAACTTTACGATCAATAATTTTCGTTTTCATAAATTGCATCGCACGATAGCGTGTTTGAGAGATATAATAGAAAACCTCATTATCATATTTTGTTTTTAGAGAAGGGGTTCCTAAACTTAAAATCACTTGCTCTTGACTTGATCCAACAGAGACAGAACTGAGAGCATTTTTATCGAGAATGTAACCCTCTTGATATACCTGACTTGAACCTGAAGAATCAAGAACACTACACCCAGAAACCGCTACTATGTTTGCTATTGAAAGACCAATGAATAATTTACGCTTGATTAAATCCGCTATGTGGGGCATTTGAAACAATGATATCTCCTATACTTAGATATACAAAAAAGGCAACCTCAAGTTTTTCCTCATTTTAGCTTAATCTGCCATAGCTTACATTGAGCTTCCCTGTTATAAAGTAAGTTATGCCATACGGAACTTCTTTAGAAAAGAAAAAAATGAATGAAATGTACTTTGGCTAAATAAAATTGCAGTATATTCCACCTTACATTCGGGAGTCTTTAATGAATGTGCAAAATATTTCTCAAATGACATTTGCTTTGACTTATCCAATATCAGTACGTTCTCTCCCTTCTAAGGGGATAAAGGTTGATATTTGTGCAAATCAGCAAGAATGCGCTCATTTAGCTGAGAATCACGATTTGGTTGAAGTAAAGTTTTGTGAAGGAAAATTTCATATTTTTCCGTGGAAAAAGCGTGGAATACGCATAAAAGGTCTATTGCGGGCGCATATAATACAGTTATGTGTTGTCACACTAGAGCCATTAGAAAATTTTCTTCGTGAAAATATTGAGGTTGTTTTTCTTCCTGAAGATTCAAATTTGATGAAGCCAAAAATATCGGATGATACAAGAGAATTGTTTTTAGATGCCGAGGGGCTGGATACGCCAGAAATATTTTATGGCGATAAAGTTGATATTGGTGCTGTTATGGAAGAATTTTTTGAGTTGTCCATTAATCATTATCCGCGCAAAGAGGGGGTAGAGATGCGTATGATTGAAAATTTAGAAAAAGTTGAACAAAAGGTATCACCATTTTCTGTTTTGAAAAGTTGGAAGTGATTATAAAAACATAAAAAATTATCTATTGTATAGCATTATAAAAACAGTATTTTTTGCAAAGCTTTTTTGCACGATGTGTTTTGTGGTCGTTCGATAGTGAAAATCGTAATGTGCGTTTAAAAACGCAAATAATAAAGATGTAGGATATGCAAGCGTGATTAGAATTTCTGTGGATGTAATGGGCGGTGATTATGGTCCAGAAGCAACTATTGCAGGAGCAGCAATTGTACAAAAAAATTTGTCAAATATTTATTTTCTATTTTATGGGGTAGAGGAGGCTGTTATACCGGTTTTAAAAAAATACCCTTGTTTAGCTTCTGTGTCGCGTTTCTATCCTACAGAAAGTTATACACGCATGGATGAAAAGCCAAGCCAAGCACTCCGCAATGGGCGTGGTAAATCATCAATGTGGTATGCAATTGAAGCGGTAAAAAATGGTGATGCTGATGCGTGTATTTCTGCGGGCAATACAGGTGCACTTATGGCAATGTCTTATTTTTGTTTAAAAATGATGGCAGAGGCTGAACGTCCTGGAATCGCAGGTATTTGGCCAACACTTCGCAGTGAGAGTATTGTTTTAGATATTGGAGCAACGATTGGTGCCTCTGCTAGTCAGTTGGTTGATTTGGCCGTTATGGGGGCGGGAATGTTTCGTGCTCTCTATCATACTGAAAAGCCAAGTGTTGGGCTTTTAAATGTGGGTGTTGAAGAGGTTAAAGGCCTTTATGAAATTAAAAAGGCTGCAATGATATTGCGTGAAGTGCAATTAGAAGGATTAGAGTATAAAGGATTTGTTGAAGGGAATGACATTGGTAAAGGCACGGTAGATGTTGTTGTAACAGAAGGGTTTTCTGGTAATATTGCTTTAAAAACCGCAGAAGGGACTGCGCGGCAAATAGCCGAAATCCTGAATTCAGCTATGCGCAGCTCTTTTTTTACGTCCCTCGGTTATTTTTTATCGCGAAGTGCTTTTCGTACATTAAAGAATAAAATGGATCCTGATAGGGTCAATGGCGGGGTGTTGTTGGGATTAAATGGTGTTGTAATCAAAAGCCATGGGAGTGCGAATGCCAAGGGTTTTGCTTCTGCTATTCGCGTTGGTTATGAGATGGTTCATAATGGGCTTTTGAAAAAAATAACTGCTGATTTGCGACGGTTTCATGAAAATAAAGAAACACTTTCTGATCAAGAAAGTGAAACAATGATAAATGAGAAGAGATTATGATAAGCTTTTGTAGTATAAGTAAAAAATATATAAAAAAAGGTAAGGGCGAATGATTCGATCTGTTGTGCGTGGTGTAGGAAGTGCCTTGCCAAAAAAAAGCTTATCGAATGATGAGATTGCAAAGTTTATTGAAACATCAGATTCATGGATTGTGCAACGTACAGGTATACACCGACGCTATATTGCCAATGAAAATGAAACAACTGTTTCTTTAGGAGTTGAAGCTGCGCAAGCAGCGCTTATAAATGCTGGACTCACAATAAGAGATATTGATTGTATTATCCTCGCAACTTCTACACCAAATCATACCTTTCCAGCTTCTGCTGTTGAAATTCAGCATGCTTTAGGCATGAGCCATGGATTTGCTTTTGATGTTCAGGCTGTTTGCTCTGGTTTTATTTTTGCCTTAGTAACGGGGGATGCTTATTTACGCAGCGGGACAGCTAAAAGAATTTTGGTTATTGGATCTGATACCTTTTCTCGCATTTTAGATTGGAAAGATCGTACTACATGTGTTTTATTTGGTGATGGTGCAGGTGCTGCTATTTTGGAAGCACAAGAAAGTGATACCGCTCTTGAGTGTGGCGTTTTGGCTACAAAATTGCGCTCTAATGGTGCATATATGGATAAGCTATATGTTGATGGTGGTCCTTCGACAACGCAAACAACGGGCTATTTACGTATGGAAGGACGAGAAGTTTTTAAATATGCTGTTGGTATGATAACTGATGTGGTGGATGATTGTTTTGCAATGGCTGGTATAGATTCTTCACGATTAGATTGGTTTGTGCCTCATCAGGCTAATAAACGTATTATTGAAGCTTCAGCTAAAAAATTGGGAATTTCTATAGATAAAGTTGTGATTACTGTTGATCAGCACGGTAATACATCTGCCGCATCAGTGCCATTGGCATTAACAATGGCTGTTCAAGATGGGAAAATTAAAAAAGGAGATCTCATTATGTTAGAAGCTATGGGAGGCGGATTTACGTGGGGAGCAATTCTTATTCGTTGGTAAATTATAGTCGCTTGACCATATTTGAATAAAACGTATAAGTCATTTTGTAATTTTTATTTTTTTAATAGGTGGTTATAATGACAAGTAAGACGGTAACGCGTGCAGATTTAGCGAGCGTAGTTTGTAGAAGGGTAGGCTTGTCACACACTGAATCAGCAGCATTGGTTGAGTTGGTTTTGGATGAAATTTGTAATTCACTTGTAAAAGGTGAGGTGGTTAAACTCTCTTCTTTTGCAACTTTTCAAGTTCGTAGTAAAAATGAACGCGTTGGACGCAATCCGAAGACCGGTATTGAAGCGCCTATCCCGCCAAGACGTGTCGTGACATTTAAGGCTGCAAATGTACTTAAAAAAAGAGTTTTAGATTCGCATCGTGTAAGACAAAAAAATAATATTATATAAATAAATGCTATTACAATATTTGGTATTTGTTAAAAAAGTTGTGTAGATTGGGTTTTGCATTTTTTTTAATAAAAGGCTTTTTACTTTAAAGTATGGCCTTATTTTTGGCTAATCTTGTTGAGAAATTAAAAATTAATGAGTCGTTGTTGAATCATTCGTAGTATTTTAGATAAGGTATTGCAAAATGGATAAGAGCTCGGATGCTTTTCGCACAATTAGCGAAGTAGCCGATTTATTGGAGCTTCCGCAGCATGTCTTGCGATTCTGGGAAACGCGTTTTAGGCAGATAAAGCCAATGAAACGTGGTGGAGGGAGACGCTATTATCGTCCAACAGATATTGATTTGCTTAATGGTATTAAGCAGTTATTGTATGATCAAGGTTATACAATAAAAGGTGTACAGCGCCTTTTGAAGGAGAATGGTGTTGCTTTTGTTACTGCATTTGGCAATGGTGATTTAGATACTATGGACGTCGTGATAGAGAAGAAACATGCAGGACAATCTTTTGAAACTTCTAGTAATAAACCTAAAAAGTCTTCTTTTGGGCTTTTAAGTTTCATGAGGAATGAGGGAGAAGCATCGGTTGGTTCTGTTAATGCTCGTAAAGATAAAACCGATAAAGCATTATTGCAGGAAATACTGTTTGAGTTAATTGAATGTAAACGGGTACTTGATAGAGTACGATAACATTGATTCTTTTTGCTTTATAGTTGCTTTTATTTTTTAGTATGTTTTTAGATATTTATTAAACGGCGCAAATCTGGCGGTGTCGCTTCATCCGTGAGCTGTTTAACTGCTTCTTCTATAGACAAGGGAATTTGTTCTGTGCTTCCCAAGCGGCGCATGTTTACGCTATTTGTCTCAGATTCACGTTTGCCACATACCAAAATTATGGGAACTTTTTGTAAAGAATGTTCACGTATTTTATAGTTAATTTTTTCATTACGGAGATCTAATGTCGCTGAAAGTCCAACAGCTTTAAGTTTTGCTGTTATTTTTTTTGCATATTCATTTGCTTCAGATGTAATTGTTGCTACAACGATTTGCTCAGGAGCAAGCCAAAGCGGCATATGCCCAGCAAAATTTTCGATTAATATACCAAGGAAACGCTCCATTGAACCAAAAATGGCTCGGTGAATCATAACTGGTTGACGTTTTTCTGAATCCTTATCAATATAAAATGCACCAAAACGTTCCGGAAGATTAAAGTCTATTTGTGTTGTTCCGCATTGCCATTCACGACCAATAGCATCTTTTAATGTGTATTCAAATTTTGGACCATAAAATGCACCTTCACCTGGGAGGATACTTGTTTTAATCTGTCCTGAAAATTTTGTTTCAATGGTTTTAAGAACGGATTTCATAATGTTTTCCGCATGATCCCATAATGCGTCAGATCCAACACGTTTTTTGGGACGTGTTGAAAGCTTAAGACTGATTTCTTTAAAACCAAAGTCAGCATAAGTTGATAAAATTAAATCATTAATATTGAGGCATTCATCTTCTAACTGCTCATCTGTACAGAAAATGTGTGCATCATCTTGCGTGAAGCTGCGTACACGCATAAGACCATGGAGAGAGCCTGAAGGTTCATATCGATGGACAAGGCCGAATTCAGCAAGTCTTATAGGCAAATCGCGGTAAGATTTTAAACCATGTTTAAAAATTTGCACGTGTCCAGGACAATTCATCGGTTTAAGAGCATAAACAGTTTCATTATCCCAATCCTCAGCTGCTGGAATTGCTTTGAACATATTCTCTTGATACCATCCCCAATGACCAGAGATTTCCCAAAGTGATCTATCGAGAACTTGCGGTGCATTAACTTCGGCATAGTGATGATCATCAAGACGTCTACGCATATAGTTGATCAAATTTTGGAACATTTTCCAGCCTTTTTTATGCCAAAAAATCATTCCTGGTCCTTCTTCTTGGAAATGAAATAAATCCATTTCACGTCCCAAGCGACGATGATCACGTTTTTCAGCTTCTTCTAACATGGTTAGGTAGGCTTTTAGATCATTTTCATTGGCAAATGCTGTACCATAAATCCTTGTGAGCATTGGATTATTGGAATCACCACGCCAATAAGCTCCTGCGACTTTCATTAGTTTGAAGGCGTTTCCAATTTGTCCAGTAGATTGCATGTGTGGTCCACGGCAAAGATCAAACCAATCACCTTGATAATAAACTTTTAAATCTTGATTTTCTGGGATGCTATCAATAAGCTCTACCTTATAAAGTTCGCCTTTTTTAGAAAAAATCTCTCTCGCTTTTTCTCGAGACCAAATTTCTTTTTTAAAAGATTTATTGCGTTGAATAATTTCACGCATTTTTTTTTCAATAATGGCAAGATCATCTAATGTAAAAGGTTGTTGGCGTGCAAAATCGTAATAGAAACCATTTTCAATGACAGGGCCAATAGTCACTTGTGTTTCAGGAAAGAGTTCTTGTACTGCTTCAGCTAGCACATGTGCACAATCATGACGTATGAGCTCGAGCGCGCGTGGATCTTCTCGGGTAATAATCTCTATTTGACCAGATTGCTCTAATGGATCTGATAGATCTCGAGTTTCTCCGTTAAGGTTATAGGCGACTGCTTTTTTTGCAAGTGATTTAGAAATAGATGCGGCTAATTCTAAGCCAGTTATTTTTTTAGGATAATCATGTTTTGAACCATCAGGAAAAGAAAGAGAAACAGAGCAAGACATAAAATACCCCTTTAATCCAATTCCGCTAACGATTGCGGATGGTTTCGTGAAAACTGAGTTATCTTTAATTTAAAGCTTACAGACTGTTTTTTATCAATAGGCATGAAAAAAGAAAAGAACTATTTATCGTGTTTTGTAGAAATTTTCCAGTAAGTCCAAGGTTTATAAAAACAACAACTCTTTTTAAGAGAAGTAGGGACTGGATCAAATCCATATGTTCCAAATGGACCACAACGTATGAGACGAAAAAATCCTATCCATGCACCAGCCCATAGTCCATGACGTGCAATTGCTTCATAAATATATTCTGAACAGGTTGGGGCATGACGACATTGATTCCCTATAAGGCTGGAAAGTGTTATTTGATAGAACCGTATCAAGAAAATACCAAATAATCGTCCGGGTGTTTTTCGCCAAGGCCCCACGTAATTTCGAGTTTGTCTGTTTTTTGTACGAGATTGTGGTTTGAGCATTTATTTTTTTTCAATTTGTTCAATACAATCTATAACTGCATCGAAAGGAAGCAGAGTAGATGTATGACGTTCTCTATAGTTTTTAATGGGCTGCAAGCAAGAAAATACTTCAAATGGAGCTTGGGGAGGGGACCCATCTTTTGTTAACATCTGATAAATGATTTCACGGAGCATTTTAAGATCTTGTATTGTTTGTCCTACGATATGAGATGCTAAAAGGGAAGCTGAAGCTTGTCCTAGCACACATGCACGCACTTCATGAGCGAAATCTGTAACGATATCATTTTTCACTTTTAAATCTACAGTGATTGTTGAACCGCAAAGGCGTGCATGTTTTTTTGATGTTGCATCCGGATTATCAAGACGTCCAATTCTACTTATGTGGGCGGCATATTCAAGTATTTTATCACTATAGATATCGTCAATCATGAGCTATTACCTG
The DNA here is from genome assembly GCF_055796185.1 of Bartonella sp. P12B. Lineage (NCBI taxonomy): Bacteria > Pseudomonadati > Pseudomonadota > Alphaproteobacteria > Hyphomicrobiales > Bartonellaceae > Bartonella > Bartonella sp. P12B. Next base: position 156,724 of record NZ_JBTTDI010000003.1, read on the forward strand.
AAATTTCAAGAGTTTTGATTGCTTAAGCTTTTAATTCGCTTATATAGAGATTATACAAAATGAAATAGGTATGCAGCAAATGCTTTGTATAGGGTAAACTTGGAGTTTTCAAATGCATGATGGTGTTAAAGGAGGTTCGGTAGATTCACTTTTATCTGAGAAGCGTCCTAGTTTAGAAGAGATAGAACAAGCGATTCGTACATTGCTGTTATGGGTGGGGGAAAATCCAAATCGAGAAGGGCTTGTAGATACTCCAAGACGTGTAGCTAAAGCGTATCGCGAGCTTTTTATTGGTTATAGAAAATCGGTTGAAGAAATTTTAGATACGGTTTTTGAAGAGGTTTCAGGGTACAATGAATCGATAATCGTAAAAAATATTCCTTTTTATTCACATTGTGAGCATCATATGATCCCAATTGTTGGCAAAGCTCATATCGGGTATCTTCCTGATACAAAGATTGTTGGACTTTCAAAAATTGCTCGTGTTGTAGACATTTTTGCTCGTCGTTTACAGACACAAGAGGCTATGACAGCTCAAATAGCTGATGCTTTGGAAATACATTTAAAGCCTCGTGGTGTTGCGGTGTTGATTGAGGCTGAGCATATGTGCATGGCTATGAGAGGAATTCAAAAGCAAGGTTCTACAACGATTACAACAAGTTTTCGTGGTTGTTATGAAGAAGATCAAAATCTACAGGATAACTTTATGAAGATGGTTTAAAGATTATAATTAACTCGCGCTTCGTATATTCTATAGAGCTATAATCATTCCTATAAAATAAATCGCGTAGAAAAGTGAAAATGGGCTTGTACGTCGCTTTATGATTTGTTAAAGCCAAGAAATCAATATATTTTTCTTCACTCCGTGCGGTCGTGGCGGAATTGGTAGACGCGCAGCGTTGAGGTCGCTGTGGGGCAACCCGTGGAAGTTCGAGTCTTCTCGACCGCACCATTTCAATTCTCTGGAGTGGATAGAATCGTCTTTAAGAGATATGCTGTTTTGTCCATTGTGGTCGGGGCTTTCTTTGTGTGTTATTTATAGTATATTCTTGGAAATGAATTTGTTTCAGGAAGGGTAGAGATTTTGTTTTTCCCTGTAGATTTGAAATTTCGATCTTTGATGGTGTTGTCGTGAGAAAAGCAGTCTTTTTAAAGTATTTGATATTCTTTATGTGTGTTTCTTTATTGACGGCATGTAGCGCGTCGCGTGCTGTACTGTGGCATGGGGTTCATGCAACACCATCTATGATTGCCGTTCAAAAGGAAGTTGAGGATAAACCGATTCTTCCAAAGACAGTTGTTCCAGTGTATGTTGCAACAAGTCGTATGATGCAAAAGAGTTATTCTCAGCCTTATGGCGCAGAGCGATCAAATAAAGTGCACTATAATCGCGTTGACGTAGGAATACCTCAACAACATGTAAAAGGTTTCGTTGAAATAAACGCTTATAAACCTACTCATGATAAGTATTTTGCAGCAGTGGCATTACAAAAATACGATAATAAAGAACAGTTTAAGCAGCAATTAAATGCTGCTTTAGCAAAAAAGCCAAAAGGAAAAAGAGAAATTTTTCTTTTTATTCACGGTTATAATAATAACTTTGCTGATGGCACATTCCGTACAGCGCAGTTTACACACGACTATTCTTTGGATGTTGTTACTGTGCACTATTCTTGGCCGTCTGCCGGGTCAGTCCCTCTTTATATTTATGATCGTGATAGCGCCAATTTTGCACGTGATGGACTTATAGAGCTTTTGAAAGTCATCAGTGAGACCAATGCTGATCAGATTTCGGTTATTGCTCATTCTATGGGAAATTTTGTTATAATGGAGGCATTTAGAACTTTAGCATTACAGAAAAACTATAAACCTATTCATCGTATTACAAGTTTCTTGATGGCAGCGCCGGACATTGATGTTGACGTATTTGAACGCCAACTTAATGATATTAAAAAATTACCTCAGCCTACAGCTATTTTAGTCTCTCGTGCGGATAAAGCACTTGCTGTTTCGGGGCGTCTTACGGGAGGACATCATCGTGTGGGGGATGGTTCAGATATTGAAATGTTGCGTAAAAATGGAATAGCTGTCCTTGATTTTTCAAATGTTGATGGTGGAGCACATAATGTCTTTGCATCTTCACCAACCTTGATGGCTCTTTCTCGAGAAGGTTCGTTAGCTTCAACAATTATGCAAGGTACAGAATTATCGCCTAGTCAGGCACTTCTTGCTGATAGTAGTACTGTGTTGGAGAAAACAACTCATCTTATTCTTTATACGCCTGTACGTTTCTTAACCCCTACAGCTCGACATTAAGTGTGAGAAAATAAAATTTTTTATCAAAAATCAATGAATTGAAAATAATATTTTTTAGCACTTTCTTTAGAATGACTTTGTAAAGTGAAATAAATAGCGGAATGAATGTAAACAATCATTAGGTGAGTTTATGATGGTTGCACGAAAACGTTATGCCGATCCACCTACATTAGTTGATTATTTATCTTATTCCGCAGTTAAATTATCAGATATTCATACTATGCTTTTGAAGGTGAGAAAAGGTCATATGGGGGAAAAACCAAATTTATTGCGTCAAATTGATTCCACAAAAAAACAGCTGGATGAAATGTGCCATGCTCTTATCTTAGAATATCGCAAACGCCAAGAAAATGAGCGCTTTTTAAAACAAATTTTGGTATCGATTTTCGATCAACTTTTTTCACTTAATAATGGCTGCAAGGAAACCGGACGTCTTTTCTTTCAAGAGATTAGAATGCTTCAATCTCAGTTGCAATGTTTTTATGAGGGAAGGGAAAAGTGTAATGGATTGGATAACCAAGGATCTTTTCATTCTCCATCAAAAATTGATGAAGTTATTAAGCAGTTACAAAAAGCGCGAAAAAAACTTACTCTTGAAAGCCCACACCTTTTTGAAAAAGAATATTCAAGTTCAGAAAAAATTGAATAAAAAACGCTGATGAAAATATTTTTAATTTTATAGAAAACAGTACAATAAATATATGATTAATTCATTATGAAAGATTGTAAATCGTGTTAATTGATAAAAATAAATTCTCATACAAACAGCGCCACCTTTTAAAGAGAATGAAGCCTCTGTTTATTGTGCAATCTTTACAATAAAAAATTCTAATCTTTTTAATCGTAAAATATTAGTCATTCGCTAATAATGTAAATATTTTTTCACAGTAGGCTTTAGAAGCATTTAGAAATATTAGAAGTGATTAAAACAAGAGAAAAGCAAAAAAATGCTACTGTTGCAGAGGAATGTTAGAAAATTCTATTCCCTTGCTTCTATTTGCAAGTCCCTCATTTAATAAAACATATGGAGAATAAATCAGTTAACCTTAAAAGCATATGGTGCCCCCAGAGGGTTTCTTAATTTCCCTATAATCATATTATCATCAAACATTCCTAAGCAATTTTGAGATTTTCTATCATCAACGGTTCTTATTTCAGCAGAACAGTAAAGAGTGATAAATTACTTTAGAATGGAAGTGCAATCTCTTCCTCTTCAAGCGATTGAGTTATAATTTCGGAATAAAAAGGCAAGCCATTAAGAAAAATAGCTTTGTTATTTTTTTGTAAAACCTGCTTTTTGTAAGAGCTTTCAAAATTTTTTCTATTGATTGATCAATATCTGTTCCACCTTTTTTAGGAATACACCAGCTTTCATCTATAACTTTAGGAAGAACTACATCAGGAGATAGGAATACTAAAAACGCTTCCCCTTTTTCACTTGTTGATTTTCCACTAGCTGAAAGGACAGATTTATCAAAATAACCTTTCATCATGATGTAGCTATTATTAACAAGATGATAATTTATCCATTTAAAATCAAAAAGAAGTGATAAAGATTACATTTATAGATAATACGTTTACTTAGATCAACAAGCAGAATGATATAGAGACCACTTCCTAGAATTTTATTTAACCTACTTTAATATCGTGATCTCGATTTTTTTGACAGATTCTGTCTGCTTCATATCGCGGTTAAATGGAGGATTTTCTTTATCTTTAAGAAGTTTTTTGTAAATAAAACATCTTCAACTGTTATAGAATTTTCATCTGAAAAGCATACTTTTGGATTAAGAAAAAAGAAATTTCAGTTGCTTTCTATTTAATTCAAATTTTTCTGCAAAAAGTTTATAAAATATAAAAGCTTTATAACGGGAACGCACCATCATTCTTTCGAAAATAAGATAAAAAAACCATTCATCAGAAAAAAGTCCTTTGGGAATTATTCTAAAGCTTTGGATGACAAATGGATTTAATCCATAAAATGTTTCAACTCTATTATAAGTAATTTTACCTTTTTAGCTTACAGTAGGGGATGCATAAAGAAAATATTCAAATTTATCTAATAATTTTGGAATCTTAATGTATTGGAATGCTTTTTTCTATAAGATTCTATAGTTTAAAAGAAGAATTATAAAAGTAAATAAAAGTTTAAAGTAATAACAATTATAGCATAATAGAAAAAGTTACTTTGATTATATTATATTGCAATATTTATTTTTTTATGCAATCTTATCCTATACCATTGCTCTAAGTTATTGTATGAATACATTTCAATAAAAGATTAGTATCATAAAAAGGGGGATTTTGTATATGTGTGCATAAAAGTTTTATTTGTTATTTTTAGCTTTTTTCCAAATTTGACTTTTCTCTTTATATTGAAGTAAAGAGAACAAAATTCAGTGTCATTTCATTGGTTTAATTTAATACACTTGATTGAAATTATATTTAATATTCCTAATGTTGGGGTTATTCTAAAAGCGCGTTGAAAGGATTCACTTAATCATGTCGCATAAAAATATCTATTCTGTTATCTCAGTATTGGCTGGAGCTGCAGCCCTTTTTCTTGCAAGCCACACTTCTTCGGGTGCGCAAACTTTGTCTCAAGGTTGGTATAAGGTTTGTAGCAAGCAGCATGATGTTGAAGTTTGTAATACAATGAATACTGTTGTATCAAACACTGGACAACCTTTGACGGCTTTTAATCTCGTTGAAATAAAAGGGAAACAAAACGAGAAACGTATAGGCATTCAAGTTCCTACAGGGCGTTTTTTGCCAGAAGGTGTTCATATTCAAATAGGAGATAACTTTTCTAAAAAAGTTCCTTATATTATCTGTAATGGGCCAAGTTGTATTGCCAATGATGTTTTAGATGATAAGCTTATCACGGCTATGAAAAGCGGTTCAAAAATGGTTGTAACCACAATTAATTTCCGTGGTGCTGCTAATCCTATTGAATTTTCTCTTAATGGATTTACCGCCGCATATACAGGTCCTGGTATGGAAGAAAAAGATTTCCAACAAGAACAAATAAAATTACAGCAAGCTATTCAATCAAACCAAAAAGAAATTGAAGACCGTATGCGGGCAGAGCAAGAAAAAGCTAAACAAAAGTAATCGATGTAAAAAACATTTTTAAAATCTTTTTTCTATGTTTAACTCTTAAAAACGCCACAAAATTTTGTGGCGTTTTTTTATGCTTAACTTTTAGAAAGAGTTCTCCGTTTCCACCAACCAGTACGCTCAGTTTTTGGAGCATCATCAGGTGTTGATGATATAACAACGGGATGAATAACTTTTTCCTCAATTTTGAAGGGAGTCTGTTCGACAGATTCCTCACTTACAGTTTTTTGCTCTGATGTTTTTTTTTCTGATATTGATTTTTTATATGTTCTACGTGGAGATTTTTTAGCAGCTGCAGGAGTTTTTTTCGCTATATCATGAGTCGATTCATCTGTTTCTTTTGTTTTAGCTTTATGTATTGAGTTAGCTGCAGGCTTCTTTTCCAAAGGTTTTAATGTTTCTACATTTTGGTTATTCTCAATGATTTGCTGATTTTCTTCTGTTTTTGAAGAACGTGTTTTACGTTTTTTAGGTTTTGCAACTGTATCAATTTTTAAAGTTTCATTTTGTTGTATGCTTAAGTGTTGTATATCATTTTTTTCTTCTTCAGATTGTATCGATTTAGCGGCTGGAGTATGACGTTTGTGATACGTTGTCTTAATTTCCTCCAAAGCCTGTTTAGCAAAATCGCCTACTGGTTCTGCATAAGGAATACGAGACTGATAAAAGCCATTATCTTGATTGCGACGCCCGCCACGACGTCCACGACGGCGTCCTCTACGACGAGAATCATTATTTAGCGTATTGTCTTTTTTATGAACGCTGGAAAGAGAATTATCATTAATCTCACCTTGGCGATTTTTATGCCGATGTTTTTGTTTCGTTTCACTCGGTGTTTTATCTTCGATAGATGCATTATCTGTTAAGATTGTCTCCTCAACGTCTTCCTCATTGTCATCTTGAAGTATCAATGGTTGCTGAGAAACCGCTTCTGCTATTGTGCCTTTAGAAATAATGAGATGTTGTGTCCCAATGCTATCATCTGCTTCAATACTAATATTAAGTTTAAAGCGTTCCTCTAGATTAACAAGAATATTGCGCTTGTTGTTTAATACATAAAGAGCTGTTGCGACAGGTGTGCGCACAATAATGTTATATTGTGAATTATGAAGAAGATATTCCTCAATTGAGCGCATGACATGTAAAGCAATTGATGATTCAGAACGGATATTTCCTGTACCAGAACAATGCGGGCAGGGTTGTGTTGTACTTTCTAAGACTGATACGCGAATACGTTGACGGCTCATTTCCAAAAGACCGAAATGCGAAATGTGGCCAACTTGAATACGAGCACGATCGCTTTTTAAGCAATCTTTTAATTTTTTTTCGACAAGCCTTACATTACGCTCTTCAAGCATATCAATAAAATCAATTACAATCAAACCAGCAAGATCACGTAAGCGTAATTGACGCGCTATTTCTTCTGCAGCTTCAAGATTGGTTTGTAATGCTGTTTTTTCGACAGAGAGTTCTTTGGTAGAGCGACCAGAGTTTACATCAATAGCAACAAGTGCTTCTGTTTGATTAATAACAAGATAGCCACCGGATTTTAAAGAAACTTGCGGGTGCAACATTTTATCAAGCTGAATTTCGATATTGTTCCGTGCAAAAATAGGGATAGGATCACGATAAGGTTGCACAACTTTTGCATGACTTGGCATGAGCATACGCATAAAATCTTTCGCTTCACGATAGCCTTGATCACCCGAAACGAGAATTTCATTGATATTTTTATTGTAAAGATCCCTTATAGAGCGCTTGATGAGATTGCTTTCTTCATGCACAAGGCATGGTGCTGTAGATTTGAGTGTTAAAGTGCGAACAGTATCCCATAGCCGCGTGAGATATTCATAATCACGTTTAATCTCAGCTTTTGTTCTATTCGCTCCAGCAGTTCTTAGAATAACTCCCATCCCCTTGGGTACAGCTAATTCTTTTACAATCTCTTTAAGACGCTTACGATCTTGTATATTTGTAATTTTTCGTGAAATACCGCCGCCACGTGCTGTATTAGGCATTAAAACAGAATAACGACCTGCTAAGGATAAATATGTTGTGAGTGCAGCACCTTTATTACCACGTTCTTCCTTAATGACTTGCACCAGCAAAATTTGACGTCGTTTAATCACTTCTTGAATTTTATATTGACGTCCTTGTTTTCGTTGATAGGTAGGAAGTTCTTCTCGTACATCCTCTGCACCAACCATTTCGATATCATCATGAGAAACACTTTCATCAAACGTTTCTTCTGTATCATCAAGTGTTATTGTTTCAGATATCATGGCATTTTCAACATTCGTTGCCATAGTACTGTTACGCTGATCTTTTTTTGTTTTTCTGGAGCGTTTTTTATTTGTGTTTGTTTCTTCAGGAAGATTATCTGCATAATTCTCTCCTAAAGCAGCTTTTTCTTCTTCTTCAAGAAGAGCAAGACGATCAGCAAGAGGAATTTGATAATAATCAGGATGAATTTCAGAAAACGTCAAAAAACCATGACGGTTGCCACCATATTCAACAAAAGCAGCTTGGAGAGACGGCTCTACACGCGTAATACGTGCGAGATAAATATTTCCTTTAAGTTGCTTTTTATGTTCTGATTCAAAATCAAGTTCTTCAATTTTGTTGCCGTGAACAACAACAACACGTGTTTCCTCCGGATGGGAGGCATCTATAAGCATTTTGTTTGACATAAGTTAAAATCCTAAAGGCGACACGCACAACTATATTAGCACGAACAGCATAACTGTTTGCAAACATAAGAAGCTGTCTGCCATAAAAGGGAGGGACCGGAAAAACAGAACGGAATACTACGTGTAAATGCGTGACTGCATTTACATCATTTTTAATCATCTTCTCCGTTTGTTTTGTATGACTCATAATTTTGTAAGTCTCCGATAAAACAATCTTTAAAATAGTTCGGATATCCGAACCCGCGAATCTTAAATAACGCAATTCCAGCTTTTATGACATAAAAGAATTTTCATCCACAAAAAGCCTAAATGTATAATAGCGACAATTTTTTTAAAGACAACTTAATATGGACTACAGATAATTTAGATGATTACTATCGGCTAGAAAGCGTAAATGCTCTTTTATGTTGATATCATAGTTTTGGCAAGCAACAATTAAATAGGTACTATGATAATATCTTTATTGCCTTAATCTAGCTTTGTAATTATTTAAAATAGGTGAGTTCATTATTTGTTGGAAAATATGAGGTAAATTTGATTCTTGCTTTTATAAAATTGAGATTAGTTATAATTAATTTAGAATATAGAGTACTTTGCTGATGATTAGAGGGGGCTTTATCAAAAAACTGAAAGCATTTTATTGGAATATTATTTGGTATGTACCATGCTATTTATTGTTTTTTTTAATACTCCAAACAAATATTCAAGCTGCTAATACCCTAAAACTTATCAATTTACGAACCATTGGTGATAGTACACACACGCGTATTGTTGCACTTTTTAATGCTGAACCAAATGTTCGGTTGCAGATTTTGGACAAGCCTGCGCGTTTGATTATCAATTTGCCTGTCGTTGATTTTTCAGCACAAAATAGGTCTTTAAAGAAGCAGAATACAATATCGAAGATGTTATCAGATGTGCGTTATGGTTTTTCTGATACACGAACTTCACGCATTATTTTAACAAGTAAAACTGTTTTTGTTGTTGAAAAAACTGTAGTACAAAAATTGGACAATGGTTTATGGCAACTGCTTGTTGATATTAGTAAAAGCACACAAGAAAAATTTGATAACAGCTTGAAACAGCAGGCAAAAGATAATCATAAAACAAAAACACTGCTAAGTTCAAAGCGTAACTTTCGCGTTGTTCTTGATCCTGGTCATGGTGGAATTGACGGTGGTGCACGGGGTGTTACTGGAATTTTAGAAAAAAACATAACGCTCGCTTTTGCACGCGCATTGCGAGATGAATTAAAAAAGGACACTCATATCACTGTTGCGTTAACACGTGATTCTGATGTTTTTTTAAGATTGAACGAAAGAGTCAAAAAAGCGCAGGAATTTGATGCTGATCTTTTCATATCTATTCATGCAGACACCATTAATATGCATTCGCTTCGTGGAGCTACAGTCTATACCATATCAGAGAAGGCTTCTGATGCAATCGCAAAATCCTTAGCTGAAAGTGAAAATAAAGTTGATTTGCTTGATGGATTGCCTGCAGAAGAATCTCTTGAAATTACCGACATTTTAATTGATCTTACACGACGTGAAACCCATGCATTTTCAGTTAATTTTGCTGATCGTGTTGTTTTAAATTTGTCAAAAAGTAATATCAATCTGATAAATAACCCTCATCGATATGCCAATTTTCAAGTTTTAAAAGCTCCAGATGTACCTTCTGTGTTAATAGAGATAGGTTATTTATCAAATAAAGAGGATGAGAAATTGTTAAACAATCCTCAATGGAGAAAACAAATAGCTGCTTCTATCACTCATTCCATTCGTCAGTTTGCCGAATATAGGCAGAAAGTTATGCAGCCTCTTTAAATTTGTAACAAAATAGAGTAGTAATGTGCATTTATAAGTAAAAGGTAGAAGATATTTTCTTTATCTCAAATTTAGTGATGACACTCGTTATGTGCTGGTGAGAGCGTGTGTTTTTTGATCAATTCTAAAGAAAGTGATAACCGTTTTGATGATGATTTTTTTAAGATATCTTCTTAGTTTTGTTATTACAATTGGGGTTGGAGGAGCAGCGATACAAGGAGCAATAGCAAAGGAGCAAACAAACGCACTCCCTGATTATGAAGTTCTTTCGCTTTATGAACCAGCTGTGATGACTCGTGTTCATGCTTCTGATGGTAGACTTATGGCGGAATTTGCGACGAAACATCGCCTCTATTTACCAATTCAGTCAATACCAAAACTCCTGAAAGATGCTTTTATTTCAGCTGAAGATAAAAATTTTTATCGTCATTTTGGTTTAGATCCTGAAGGACTTTCTAGAGCCTTGATCAATAATATCCGTAATATTGGTTCTGGAAAACGTCCAGAGGGAGCATCAACTATTACGCAACAAGTCGCTAAAAACTTTCTTTTAAGTTCAGACGCAACGTTGGAACGTAAGTTTAAAGAAGCTATTTTAGCTATGCGTATTGAGAAGACTTATTCAAAAGATCATATTCTTGAACTTTATCTCAACGAAATTTATCTTGGTCGTAGTACTTATGGTATCGCAGCAGCATCTTTAACCTATTTTAATAAATCCGTTAATGAGCTTACTTTAGAGCAATGCGCTTATTTGGCTTCTCTTCCGAAAGGACCAGCAAATTATGATCCTTTCAAAAATGCACAACGCGCTATTAGTCGACGTAATTGGGTGATCGACCGGATGGTTGCCAATGGATATGTAACGCGTGAACAAGGTGAAAGAGCTAAGAAAAAGCCTTTAGGCGTGACCGTGCGTGGTAGCGATAGCTATGTTTTTGCTGCTGACTATTTTACAGAAGAAGTACGTCGTCGTTTAATGCGTCGATATGGAGCGAAAACACTTTATGAAGGTGGACTTTCCATTCGTACAACACTTGATCCTCATCTGCAACTTATTGCTCGGCGTGCTTTGCACAATGGATTAATTAAATTTGATCATTCGCAAGGATGGCGTGGAGCTTATAAACATCTTGATAAAAGTGATGATTGGGGCACAGAGCTTGCAAATATTACAGGATTGAGTGATGTTCCTGAATGGCGTTTAGCTATTGTTCTTTCTACTAATGCTAATAAAATAGAGATTGGTTTGCAACCACAACGCGAGGCTTCAGGCTTATTGTCAACAAAGCGGGAAATAGCACTTTTATCTGAAGCTGATTCGAAGTGGGCATTAAGTGTTGTTAGAGAAAATGGCACTCGAAAAACTGTTCGGGATTTATCTCATGTTCTGCAAGTTGGAGATGTTGTCTTTGTCGAAAAAGCATCAAATACAGATAATATTTACCACTTACAACAAATTCCAAAGGTTGAAGGTGCAATTGTTGCTATGGAGCCTCATACTGGACGTGTTCTTGCTATGGTAGGAGGATTTTCTTTTGCAGCTTCTGAATTTAATCGTGCAACACAAGCCTATCGTCAGCCCGGTTCTGCTTTCAAACCTTTTGTCTATGCAGCGGCACTTGATAATGGATATACACCAGCATCGGTTGTTTTAGATGGTCCCATTGAAATTCGTCAATATAATGGTGAGGTTTGGCAACCTAAAAATTATGGTGGTACATTCGCAGGACCTTCAACGCTGCGTTATGGCATTGAACATTCTCGCAACCTTATGACAATACGGCTTGCCTATGATATGGGAATGCCTCTTGTCGCTGAATATGCAGAACGTTTTGGTATTGTAGATAAGTTGCAACCTTATCTCCCCATGGCCCTAGGAGCTGGTGAAACAACAGTTTTAAGAATGGTTACAGCTTATTCAGTTATTGCCAATGGAGGACGCTCTATTCATCCCTCTCTGATAGACAGAATTCAAGATCGTTATGGGAAAACAATTTACCGCCATGATGATCGTATTTGTGAAAATTGTAATGCTCAGTCGTGGGATAATCAAAGTGAACCTACATTGATTGATGAGCGAGACCAAGTTCTTGATCCTATGACGGCTTATCAAATTACATCAATGATGGAAGGGGTTGTTCGGCGTGGTACAGCTGCACGCTTGCAATATCTTAATCGACATATCGCTGCAAAAACAGGAACAACAAATGATTCTAAAGACGTATGGTTTATGGGGTTTACTCCTGATCTTGTTGTTGGTATTTTCATTGGTTACGATCAACCAGCACCATTAGGATATAAAGGGACGGGAAGTTCATTGGCGGCGCCTATTTTTGGTGAATTTATGGCAACGGCTTTGAAAGGAAAACCAGATGTGCCATTTAAAATGCCAGAAGGGATGATTTTAATGCCAATTAATCGTAAGACAGGTATGCTTGCCGAGGCTGGAGACCATGATGTTATTATAGAAGCATTTAAACCAGGAACTGGACCTGCTGATATATATCAAGTAATTGGTAGTACAAATTCTTTTCAAGAAGGGATTCCTGCAGCAACAACTTCTCCACAAGTCAACAAAGCTCTTGAAAGTGGTGCAGATGGATTGTATTGATTAAAAAAATTCTCTTGTCATATGACTGACAACAGATGAAAGGCATTTTTGTCTATTTTTTTTGTAATATAGCTATAGTAAAGAGGTTAGTAAGGCTATGCTATCCCCTTAACTGTGATCATTCAATTTGTATAAAATGTTAAAAAACGGAATGAAAGAGATTGTTAAAAAATAAAAACTACGGTGTTAAATTATGCGAGCAGAAATAGAAGAATTAGTCGATGAAATTCAAAAGGCAATTAAATTGCTAAGGGGGCATCTTTGACTGGGGTCAGTCACTAAAACGTCTCGAATATCTTAATCAAAAGGCAGAGGATCCAACACTTTGGGATAATGCGCAACAAGCCCAAGATATGATGCGTGAACGTCAGCGTCTTGACGATTCGATCAGTGGTATTTTGTCATTTACAAAAATACTCGAAGAGTGTCTCGAATTAATCGAGATGGGTGAAGAAGAAAGTGATATTGAAATTATCACTGAAGCGGAGAATTCAATACGTAATCTTAAAAACGAGATAGATAAGAGACAAATAGATGTGCTTCTTTCAGGAGAAGCAGATCAAAATGATACTTATTTAGAAGTTCATGCTGGAGCAGGAGGAACGGAAAGCCAAGATTGGGCTTCTATGCTATTACGCATGTATACGCGCTGGGCTGAACAACATAAAATGAAAGTTGATCTACTAGAAATTCACGATGGAGAAGAAGCGGGAATTAAATCAGCGACTATCCTCGTAAAAGGGCATAATGCTTATGGTATGTTGAAAACAGAATCAGGTGTTCATCGTTTGGTACGCATTTCACCGTTTGATTCAAATGCAAAGCGCCATACTTCTTTCGCAAGTATTTGGGTTTATCCAGTCATTGATGATAATATTGAAGTTGATGTATCAGAGGCCGATGTTCGTATTGATACATATCGTGCATCAGGAGCTGGAGGACAACATGTCAATACGACAGATTCTGCAGTGCGCATTACACATATAAAAACGGGTATTGTTGTCCAGTGTCAAACGGAACGTTCTCAGCATAAAAATCGAGCAACTGCGTGGTCTATGTTACGTGCAAGACTTTATGAAGAAGAGCTCAAAAAAAGAGAAGAAGAAGCAAATGCTATTGAATCTTCTAAAACAGAAATCGGGTGGGGGCATCAGATTAGATCTTATGTTCTTCAACCCTATCAACTTGTCAAAGATTTACGCACAGGTGTTGAAAACACCGATCCACAATCTGTACTCAATGGAAATTTAGACGCATTTATAGAAGCAACACTCGCTCAACGCATTTATGGAAGAGCCCAAGAAATTGAAGAGATTAATTAGCTAAATATAATATTTTTCAAAAAATTACAAATCTCTTTCTTGGCTTATCATTTTCAGCTTTTCGATCTCAATTCACTAAAGCCAATAGATGAAAAAATTCACTTCTTATAGGTGCTTGAATAACAAAGCTTACAAACCATCATGATGTAAAAGTGCAGCGGCTGCTAACACCTCATCCGCATGTCCAGGTACGCTAACTTTGCGCCATTCTTCTACTACTTTTCCAGTTTCATCAATCAAAAAAGTACTTCGTTCAACGCCCATATATTTTCGCCCATACATGCTTTTTTCGACCCAAACACCATAAGCCTCAAGCGTCGTTTTTTCTTCATCAGAAACAAGGATGATATCAAGCTCGTGTTTTATTTTAAATTTATCATGTTTTTTAACATTATCTGGAGACATTCCGATAATAATAACTCCAATTTCATCAAATTTTGCTTTCAATCGCGTAAAGTCAATCGCTTCACTCGTGCACCCACTCGTATCATCCTTTGGATAAAAATATAAAACGACAACTTTTCCCTGAAGGTCAGAAAGACATAATTTTTTCCCACCATCGCATGGTAAATTAAAATCAGGAGCAAGAGTGCCTTTTATTGGTCTTGTCATTGTGTTGCTCTTTCTTTTCTGTACATTAAGTATAAAGCATGAGAATACATAAAAGAAGTAAAGACTGAATTCTACAGAATTCTTATTCTATCATAAGGATGAAATTGAGAAAAGGAGAGAAAAATTATAAATGGATCATAGTGTTTTTATTAAAACATGTTTTTTCTTACCAAAAGAAAGTTTAATTATTCCTTCTGCGTTGCTGTCTTCTTCAATAATAAGATGCGTTTCATCCTCAATGATTTGATCATTGACACGGACCCCTCCACCTTGAACATGTCGGCGTGCCTCACTGTTAGATTTGGCGAGGCCTGCTTTTACTAAAAGAGTTAGCAATCCAACACCTTTTTTTAATTGTGTAGCATTAATTTGAACAGTTGGAAGATTTGTTCCAAGTGTTTTTTCTTCAAAAGTTTTACGAGCCGTTTCGGCGGCTTCATCAGCAACATTGCGCCCATGCAACATTGCTGTAATTTCTGTTGCAAGAATTTTCTTTGCTTCGTTAATTTCAGTTCCTTGTAAAGCAGACAGCTTAAGAATCTCATCCATTGGCAAAGTCGTATAAAGCTTTAAAAATCTTGTAACATCAGCATCTTCTGTATTGCGCCAATATTGCCAAAATTGATAAGGTGAAAGCATATCTGCATTAAGCCATACTGCACCATTCAATGTCTTACCCATTTTAGCACCGGAAGAAGTTGTCAATAATGGTGAAGTTAATGCATATAACTGTGCTGTCCCTAGACGATGCCCTAATTCAATACCGTTGATAATATTACCCCATTGATCAGAACCACCCATTTGCATACGCAATCCATAACGCTTATGAAGTTCAACGAAATCATAAGCTTGTAAGATCATATAATTAAATTCAAGGAATGATAAAGAATGTTCGCGTTCAAGTCTTAATCTGACAGAATCAAATGACAACATACGGTTAACAGAAAAATGTTTTCCTACATCACGTAAAAATTCTAAATAATTCAAATTGCATAACCACTCAGCATTGTTAACAATGCATGCATCAGTTTTACTATCACCAAATGTCAAATAGTTAGCGAATACTTTTTTAATACCTGTGATGTTTGCGGCAATATCATCTTGTGTAAGAAGTCGCCGTGCCTCATCTTTGAAAGAAGGATCACCGATTAGTCCTGTTCCCCCCCCCATTAAAGCAATGGGACGATGTCCGGTTTTTTGCAACCAATAAAGCATCATAATTTGCAGAAGGCTTCCGGCATGTAAACTTGATGCTGTAGGATCAAATCCAGTATAGGCACTGACAACTTCTTTTGAAAAAAGATTATCCAAACCTCTTTCATCCGAAATTTGGTGGATAAAACCACGTTCGTTCATAATATGTAAAAATTCAGATTTAAAGGTAGGCACGTACTTTATTTCCTAATTTAATATTGCATTCGTTTATATCATGAGATTTCTAATGTGGTCTCTCTACCATACATGATGCAAACCTCACAAGAGAATCAGAAATATTAATAATAAAAACAAATACCTTCTTGCTATATACTTTAGGAAAACATTCTTTTTATTGAAAGAAAAGGCATTGTTTTTTATTTTAAAACTCAAGCGGATGTAAGAGAGCTAGAAGATAATGTGAAAAACAAAATCCCTCTTTGATTATCAGAATGAATTTTTTATATTTTTAGTGTTCTAAGTAAGGGACAACATTTCAGGGGGAGGAGCGAGAAATTCGCCCGTAATATGATCATCCAAATATTGAGCGCATCGTTCAATAAGTTCTTTATTGCATCCACTAAAAAAGTGGTTAGCACCTTCTAAGGTTTCTTGTGTAATGGTGATACCTTTTTGTGTCTTTAGTTTATCTACAAGAGTTTGAATATCTTTTGGGGGAGCAACTTTATCGATATCGCCATGAATGATAAGCCCAGAGGAAGGGCAGGGAGCAAGAAATGAAAAATCATAAACATTAGGTTGAGGAGCAACGGATATAAAACCCTCAATTTCTGGTCGGCGCATTAAAAGCTGCATACCAATCCAAGCACCAAATGAATATCCAGCTACCCAACAGTTTTTAGAATCAGGATGCTGTGTTTGTACCCAATCGAGAGCAGCAGCAGCGTCTGAAAGTTCTCCTATTCCATAATCAAATTCGCCTTGGCTGCGGCCAATACCACGAAAATTAAAACGTAATGTAGTAAAGCCACGTTGTTGGAACATATAGAAGAGATCATAAACAATTCTATTGTTCATTGTGCCACCAAATTGGGGATGAGGATGTAAAATAATAGCAATTGGTGCATTTCTTTGTTGTGAAGGCTGATAACGTCCTTCAAGTCGACCTGCGGGACCATTAAAAATAATTTCTGGCATTAAATGCTCCTTAAATGCTATAAAGGCTCTTATTGACCTTAATCGACTTTTACCATAGAATCTCTATTTAATTACTAGATATTCTTTTTTAAGTGCATTTTTCAAGAAAATTGCACCATTTTTTTAAATCAATTCATAAGATTAATGGTTGCGATGTAAAATGGTTGTAAGACGCCGATATTTTGATCACAATGCGACAACACCGCTCAAGAAAATTGCACGGGTGGCATTATTAGAATCTCTAGAGATATTTGGTAATCCATCATCCGTTCATGCGGAAGGGCGTGCTGCTAAAGCCTTATTGGGAAAAGCGCGCCGACAAATCGCTGAAAGCCTTAATACACATTCAGACCACGTTGTATTTACATCTGGTGCGACTGAAGCAGCGATGACTTTATTGACACCTTTTTATAGTATGGGAAGCTCTAAAGTTCAATTTTCTCATCTATATCTTGGAGCTACTGAACACCCATCTCTTGCAGAAGGAGGACGTTTTTCTAAAGAATTCATCAGTACAGTTTCTGTTGATCAAGATGGTCTTATTCAACAAGATAAATTAATTTCTCTCTTAACTGTTCACGACAACACGAAAGGTCTTCCTCTTGTTGCCATTCAAGCTGCCAATGGTGAAACCGGTGTTATTCAACCAATAGAAGAAATAGCCGCTATTGTTCACAGTTTTGGAGGCATTCTTATTGTTGATTTGACACAATACGTAGACAAAAATTTTGTTGATATTCATCAAATGGGAGGGGATTTTTTCATACTGTCTGCGCATAAAATTGGTGGACCTAAAGGAATCGGAGCTTTTGTTTCATGTGGAAATCTTTTGATGCCATATCCTCTTATTATAGGAGGAGGGCAAGAGAAAGGTTCGCGTGGAGGAACTGAAGCCCTGCCGCTTATCGCAGCTTTTGGGGCAGCAATAACTGATTGTTTTACTCAAGAAGAAAGAGAACAGTTAATATATTTACGCAATAAATTAGAAGATGGAATACAGACAATATCTAATGATGTTGAAATTTTTGGTAAAAGAGTTCAACGTTTGCCAAACACAACTTATTTCACGGTGCGTGATATAAAAGCTGAGACTATGCAAATTGGTTTTGATTTAGCAGGATTTTCTGTATCAGCAGGTTCTGCTTGTTCTTCAGGAAAAGTAAAGCAAAGCAAGGTCTTGACAGCAATGGGGCATCATGTTCCTAATGGAGCGATACGCATTTCAATAGGACAGAGCACAACATCCCAAGATGTTGATGATTTTTTATTGTTTTTTTCTCAATTTATCAGTAAGAGGAAGAGGTAGAATTTAATCATTTACATTTAACGCTTCTAAATTAAAATTATTTTGAAAATTAAGTAAGCTTTTAAGCTTGATTGAAATTTTTCCACTTTCCATATAACCTAGAAAACGAATTGCTTACTTCAATTCTATGAAAAAACAAGACTTTTAGTTACCGGTTCTTGATGCCAAAAAATGGAGAAAGTTTATGTCGCCGGCAGTACAAGAAACAATACGCCAAGTACGGGAAATAGATGTTGATCAATATAAATATGGGTTTGAAACCAATATTGAAACAGATAAAGCCCCAAAAGGTTTAAACGAAGATATTATCAGATTTATTTCTGCTAAAAAACATGAACCTGAATGGATGCTGACATGGCGTTTGCAAGCTTTTCGTCGTTGGTTAACAATGCAAGAGCCTAATTGGGCGCGCATTAAATACCCCAAAATTGATTTTCAAGAGCTCTATTATTACGCTGCTCCTAAGAATCATACAGGACCAAAGTCTTTAGAGGAAGTGGATCCTGAGTTGTTGGCAACTTATGAAAAACTTGGTATTCCTCTCAAAGAACAAGAAATTTTGGCAGGGGTAAGAAAACAGTCTGATCCTTCTACTTTTGATGATAATATTTATGCATCAGGACAGGTCGCTGTCGATGCAGTCTTTGACTCTGTTTCTGTTGTAACAACATTTAAAAAAGAGTTGGCACGTGCTGGTGTTATTTTTTGTTCTATTTCAGAAGCAATTACTGAACATTCCGCTCTTATTAAGGAATATTTAGGAACCGTTGTGCCTGTCGGTGATAATTATTACGCTGCTTTAAATGCAGCTGTTTTTACAGATGGTTCATTTGTTTATATTCCTAAAGGCGTTCGTTGTCCTATGGAGCTTTCAACCTATTTTAGAATTAATGAACGCAATACAGGGCAGTTTGAACGAACATTAATTATTGCTGATGAAGATTCTTATGTTTCTTATCTTGAAGGGTGTACAGCCCCCCAACGTGATGAAAACCAACTTCATGCTGCTGTTGTTGAGCTTATTGCTCTTAAAAATGCAGAAATTAAATATTCTACAGTACAAAATTGGTATCCCGGTGATAAAGATGGTAAGGGCGGTATTTATAATTTTGTAACAAAACGTGGAGATTGCCGAGGCGATAACGCTAAAATTTCATGGACACAAGTTGAAACGGGTTCTGCAATTACTTGGAAATACCCATCTTGCTTACTCCGTGGCGACAACTCGCGTGGAGAGTTTTATTCTATTGCCGTTGCAAATGGCTATCAGCAAATTGATTCTGGTACAAAAATGATTCATTTGGGAAAAAATACATCAAGCCGTATTGTTTCTAAAGGTATTTCTGCTGGTTTTTCAAATAACACTTATCGGGGGCAGGTTACAGCACAGAGAAAGGCGCAGAATGCACGCAACTTTACGCAATGTGATAGTTTATTAATTGGGAATGATTGTGGTGCTCATACAGTCCCCTATATTGAAGCAAAGAATGCGACAGCTCAATTTGAACATGAAGCAACGACATCAAAAATTTCTGATGATCAGCTTTTCTATGTTATGCAACGAGGGATTCCTGAAGAGGAAGCTATCGCATTAATTGTGAATGGTTTTGTCAAAGAAGTCATTCAAAAACTTCCAATGGAATTTGCTGTTGAAGCACAAAAACTTATTGGTATCAGCCTTGAAGGTAGTGTGGGATAATTATTAAATAAAGAGCACACTTGATATAAAATAGCCAGAACAGGATTACATTATGTTGGAGATAAAAAATTTGCGTGCTCGTATTGTTGGGACCGATACAGAAGTTATTCGTGGTTTAAATTTGACCGTTCAAGATGGTGAAGTTGCGGCTATTATGGGACAAAATGGAGCTGGAAAATCAACTTTATCTTATTTACTTGCTGGTCGTGATGATTATGAAGTGATAGAAGGTGATATTCTTTATAATGGACAATCACTTTTAGAAATGGATCCAGCAGAACGTGCTACCTATGGTGTTTTTCTTGCGTTTCAATATCCAATGGAAATTCCTGGAGTAGCAACGATGGAATTTTTAAAAGTTGCAATGAATTCTCAACGTAAAGCGCGTGGTAATGAAGAACTTAAAATTCCTGAGTTTATAAAATATGTTAAGGAGATTTCTTCAAAACTTGAAATAGATATGGACATGTTAAAACGTCCATTAAATGTAGGTTTTTCAGGTGGAGAAAAAAAACGTGCTGAAATTTTACAAATGGCGCTTCTTGAACCTAAGCTTTGCATTTTAGATGAAACAGATTCCGGTTTAGATATTGATGCGTTAAAAATTGTTGCAGATGGTGTTAATAAACTTCGGGATTCAAAGCGTTCATTTTTAGTTATTACCCATTACCAACGCCTACTTAATTATATTATTCCTGATACGGTACATGTTCTTTATAAAGGACGAATTATTAAAAGTGGAGACAAATCATTAGCGCTTTATTTAGAACAAAATGGATATGCTGATCTCATTAGTGAAGCGGCTTAAGGTCATCAAATATGAAAGCACAGCAAAAGTTGTTACCAGTTGAAAAAGATATACTCAATAATTTCAACCAATGTATAAGCAATTTACCTGGCGATAGAGCTATACAGGCAGTTCGCAAAAAAGCTATTGAACTGTTTCAAAAAAAACAACTTCCTTCACGTAAAATTGAAAGTTGGCATTATACGAATTTGCGCACGTTATTGAAATCTGTTAGTCATTTTTCAGAAACAAACAATGAGGAATTCGTTGAATCATTACTTTCACAAAGTGCTATTTTTTCCATTTTTAATGGAAAAACAGTTACACAATCGAAGATAACAAATATTACAGTAAAACGTCTTGCAGAGGCATTAAAAGAAAATTCTATAAAGATAGATCAAATTATTTCTGATGAAGATTTTGTTGGACAATTAAATACAGCTTTTGTTACGGATGGTTGGCTTTTTCACATTCCTGAAAATACAAAGATAAATGTTCCTATTGAATTACAAAATGTTCAAATGGGAGGACAATCCCATGTTTTTTCAGAGATAAAAATTGAGAAAAACTGTCAAGCTATATTTGTTGAACATCAGATTGGTAATGATAAAGATACCTTTGTTAGTTCGATATCTTCCTTACATGTTGCCGCTTATAGTGATGTTACATGGATTATTGTTTGCAATCGTGATTTTCATTCCACGCAGTTTAGCCGATTTCGTGCTATCCTTGGTCAAGGAGCAAAATTATCCCTTTATGTAATTAATATAGGCAGTCAACTTAATCGTCAGGAAATTGATATTGAGTTACAAGAAGAAGAATCTAACTTTCAATTGCGAGTTATAAATTTGTTATCAGGACAAACGCATAGCGACCTCACGATGACTGTTCGTCACATTGAAGAAAAATCAACCTCAACCGAAATTATACGCAATGTTGTCACGGATAAGGCAGTCGGTGTTTTTCAAGGAACAATACGTGTTGCTCAAAAAGCTCAAAAAACAGATGCACGCATGGCTTGTAATAGCCTCATACTTTCAGATACTGCCGAATTTAATGCAAAGCCTGAACTAGAAATTTTTGCTGATGATGTTGCATGTGGTCACGGTGCGACAGTTGCCAATATTAACCATAATCATCTTTTTTATCTCATGGCGCGCGGTATTCCTTTTAAAACTGCTCGCGGACTTTTAATTAAAGGATTTGTCTTTGAACTTATTGAAGACATCAAACAAGATGATATTCAAGCTATTTTGAAAAATATTATTAGCAGATGGTTAGAAAAAAATGTTTAAGGGAAATAAATGGAAAATGACGGACAGACATTAAGTTATGATGTAGAAAAAATTCGGCGTGATTTTCCTCTTTTACAGCAGAGTGTTTATGGAAAACGATTAGTCTATCTCGATAATGGCGCCTCTGCTCAAAAACCACAATCAGTGCTTAATGCTATGAATAATTTCTATCAATGCAACTATGCTAATGTGCATAGGGGAATATATTTTTTAGCAAATGCGGCAACACAATCTTATGAAAATGCTCGTGAAACGGTTCGTGCATTTTTAAATGCTCAAACTGTTGAAGAAATTATTTTTATGAAAAATGCAACAGAGGCCATTAATGCTGTTGCTTATGGTTGGGGTATGTCCAAATTAAAGGAAGGTGATGAAGTCGTTCTCACTATTATGGAACATCATTCAAATATTATTCCTTGGCATTTCCTTCGTGAACAAAAGGGTATTAAGCTCACTTTTGTTCCGATTGATGAAAATGGTATTTTACATATTGAGGATTTGCAAAAAGTTTTAAGTGAACGAACAAAACTGATTGCTATTACGCACATGTCCAATATATTAGGAACTATTCCTCCTGTTAAAGAGATTGTTCAGCTAGCACATCAAAATGCCATTCCAGTTCTTGTTGATGGTTCTCAAGGTGCTGTACATTTAACAGTTGACGTGCAAAATCTTGATTGTGATTGGTATGTTTTTACGGGTCATAAGCTTTATGGTCCTACAGGTGTTGGTGTTCTTTATGGTAAAAAACATCGGCTAGAGGAAATGCGTCCTTTTCAAGGAGGAGGGGAGATGGTCGAGGATGTAACACCTGATAAGGTTTCTTATAATGCTCTCCCCTATCGCTTTGAAGCGGGAACGCCTCCCATAGTTCAAGCTATTGGATTGGCTGCAGCCATTGATTATATGCAAAAAAAGGGTAGAAATGCTATTCATGTCCATGAAACAGCACTGTTAGCTTATGCACATGAAAGGCTTGAAACGGTTAAGTCATTGCGTATTTACGGACGTTCTCCTCATAAAGGAGCTATTGTATCTTTTGAGATGGAAGGTATCCACGCACATGATATTGCTATGTTTATTGATAGAAAAGGAGTTGCTATACGTGCGGGAACACATTGTGCACAGCCTTTATTACAACGCTTTGGTTTAACATCTATTTGTCGTGCATCATTTGCTATGTATAATACCCACGAAGATATTGACCAATTAGTAGAAGCATTAGAAAAAGCAAGGACGTTTTTTAATGGCTAAAACAATTGAAGAGCATCATTCTACAGGACCTGTTGAATCTGTAAGTGAAAATGGAAAATCTTATATATCAGCCATTCCAGCAGATGAAATTGATCGTATGACGAATGATATTATTTCTGCTCTCAAAACAGTTTATGATCCAGAGATTCCTGCTGATATTTATGAGCTAGGATTAATTTATCGTATTGATATTGAAGATGATCGTTCAGTAAAAATTGAAATGACACTCACGGCACCGGGATGTCCCGTCGCCGGTGAAATGCCTAGTTGGGTAGAAAATGCTGTAAGCGCAGTTGAAGGTGTTTCGCATGTTGAAGTCTCCATGACTTTTGATCCCCCATGGACGCCTGATTGTATGTCAGAAGAAGCACAAATTGCTGTCGGATGGTACTAAGATATTGTTAAACAACTCTAATTTAGCCATTCATGAATAAGGTGTTTACTTTTCGCAAGCGTTTAAATTTAAGGACGATCATATGAGTTATAATAAACAAAAATTGGAACTCACTTGGATTGGAAAAGAGAAACGCCCAAAACTAGAACCTCGTATTTTATTAGAAGATCTTGAAAAATCTTACCACGCTCCACATCAAGTATCTTCTCAAGATATTTTTGATAATAAACTTATCTTTGGTGATAATTTACTTGCGCTCAAAGCGCTTGAACAAGCATATACAGGTAAGGTGAAATGTATCTATATTGACCCACCTTATAATACGGGCAATGCATTCGAACATTATGAAGACGGTTTAGAACATTCCATATGGCTAAGCCTTATGAGAGATAGATTAGAATTGTTACATCGTTTGCTTGCAGATGATGGAAGTATTTGGATATCCATTGACGACGATGAACAAGCTTATCTTAAAGTTATGATGGACGAAATTTTTGGTCGAAAAAATTTTGTAAATAATGTCATTTGGCAAAAGAAATATGCTCCACAAAATGATACAAAATGGCTTTCAGATAACCATGATTTTGTAATGGTTTATGCCAAAGATAAAACTATTTGGCGTCCTAATTTGCTTCCTCGTTCAGCTGATATGGATGCACGCTATAAAAATCCTGATAATGATCCTCGTGGATTATGGCAATCAGATAATTTATCTGCGAAAAGAGTAACACCTAAAGATATTTATGAAATCATTACGCCTTCTGGGCGTAAGGTGATGCCTCCAGCTGGAGCGAGTTGGCGCGTTAGTAAACAAAAATTTGTTAAGCTACTAGAAGATAATCGTATATGGTTTGGGTCAGATAATGGCGGAGTACCACGTATTAAACGTTTTTTATCAGAGGTGAAAAATGGTATGGTTTCAATGACTATTTGGCTCTATACAGAAGTTGGACACAATCAAGATGCTAAAAAAGAAGTCAAGGTCTTTAATTCTGATAATGTATTTGCAACCCCAAAACCTGAACGTCTTATCGAACGCATTATTCAACTTGCCTCCAATCCTGGTGATCTTGTACTGGACTCCTTTGCCGGTTCTGGTACCACTGGAGCGGTTGCTCACAAAATGGGACGCAAGTGGATTATGATTGAACTTGGGGAGCATTGTCATACACACATCATCCCTCGTTTAAAACAAGTGATTGATGGCACTGATCAAGGTGGCATTTCTAAAAATGTAAATTGGCAAGGTGGTGGAGGATTCCGCTATTATCGTCTTGCTCCCTCTCTGTTGCAAAAAGATCCATGGGGACAGTGGATTATTAGTCGTGAATATAATGCTGCTATGCTTTCAGAAGCTATGTGCAAACATATGGGATTTATCTATGCCCCCGATGAAAACCATTATTGGATGCAAGGATACTCAACCGAAACGGATTATATTTATGTCACAACCAATGCAATGACACATGAACAACTACGCGTTATCAGTGAAGAAGTTGGTCCTCATCGTACTTTACTTATTTGTTGTGCAGCTTTTGATACGAAACCAGAATCTTTTGAGAATCTCACGCTTACAAAAATACCCCGTGCCGTATTAGAAAAGTGTGAATGGGGGAGGGATGATTACAGTCTAAATGTAGCAAATCTTGAACCAATGGTGGTAGTGAAAAAAACTCAAAAAGATAAAGATATTGCACAAGTAGAATTAGATCTATTCGGATAAATAGAAAAAGCGGAGTTTTTCATGAACACTATTGAAAAAAGGATTTCTGCTCGCTTGTCATTGCGTTATCCTCAACAGGAAGCTTTAAATATTTTAGTGAAAATCCTAGACAATATTGAACTTTCTAAAAACACTGATTTAGTTGCAAATTTAGAAGGGATAAAAAAACTCTATCCTTCTATACAAGATTTTGAACGCGATTTTCCTTCTTTTTGTTTTGCTTTGGCGACCGGAGTTGGGAAAACACGTTTGATGGGCGCTTTCATTAGCTATCTTTATTTAACAGGCCACAGTCGCCACTTTTTTATATTGGCGCCTAATTTGACTATTTATGAAAAGTTAAAACAGGATTTCAGTCCTCAAAGTCCCAAATATGTATTCACTGGAATGAATGAGTTTATTGCAAATAGACCGGTCATTATTACCGGGGATGATTATGAAAGTGGTAAAGGAATTCACTCTACTGAACCAAAATTTTATGGACAAAAGCGTTTGTTTGAGGATGGGGATACAATTTTCATCAATATTTTTAATATTTCCAAAATTAACACAACCGATCATAAAAAAGGAACTGCAAAATCAAATGTTCCGCGGATTAAACGTTTACAAGAAACTATTGGAGAAAGTTATTTTGATTATCTTGCAAATCTTCCTGATCTAGTGCTTCTAATGGATGAAGCGCATCGTTATCGAGCTTCTGCGGGAGTTTCAGCGATTAATGAGTTAAAACCTGTTTTAGGCTTAGAACTTACAGCAACACCGAAAACAATAGGGGCAAAACCCGTGGATTTTAAAAATGTTGTTTACGGCTATTCACTTACAGAGGCTATGAGAGATGGGTTTGTGAAAGAGCCAGCTGTCGCTACACGCAAAGATTTTCAACCCCAAAACTACACGTCTGAACAATTAGAGTATATTAAACTACAAGATGCAATTCATGCACACGAAAAAGTAAAAGCAGATTTAGTTATCTATGCTAACGATTACAAAAAGAAATTCGTTAAGCCTTTTGTTTTGGTTGTCGCTCAAGATACAGAGCATGCGCAGAAATTACGTGATTTATTAGAAGCAGATAATTTTTTTGCGGGGGCTTATAAGGGAAAGGTTATAGAAATTCATTCAAAACAATCGAATACAGAAGAAGATAAAAATATTCAAAAGTTGATTGCAATTGAAGATCCTCGTGAGCCAACGGAAATTGTTATTCATGTTAATAAATTGAAAGAGGGATGGGATGTCACCAATCTCTATACCATTGTGCCGTTGCGCGCATCTACTTCAGAGATTTTAACTGAACAAACAATAGGTCGTGGATTACGTTTGCCTTATGGGAGTAAAACCGGCATAGAATCTATTGATCGTTTAACAATCATTGCACATGATCGTTTCCAAGATATTATTGATCGTGCTAATGAGCCAAACTCAATTATTAAAAAGCATATTGAGATTGGAATAGGCGGAGATATATCAACTGAAAAAACAGATATACTTACAGTACCAAGTTGTGCAGAAATAGAATTAACCAAGAAAACGATGACACGTCGCTCCAATATAAATGGAGCAGTTGATTTACAAGATGTCGTGTTGCATAATACGAATCCATCTATCACTCCCGAAGAGAAAAAAATTGCTGATATCACGTGGAATATTATCAAAAGATATGAAAATTTACCGAGTTCTCAGGCACTTTGCTCCACTGTAATCCAAGAAAAAATTAGTAATGAAGTTATAGCAACCATGCATGCATCAAAGGATGCTCTTATTTCTGATAGCAGAAAGGCAGAAGTTGAAGCTTTGGTGCCAAAAGTGGTTGCAGACCTAACAGAAAATTCAGCAAAGCTTATAATAGATATTCCTAATATTGTGCTTATTCCTACGAGTGAGGTTACTTATGGTTTTTCTGACTTTGACTTGAAGAACTTAGAAAGTTTAAATTTACAACCTGTGAGTAAAGAACTTTTAATTCGAGAATTACGCACACATAAAAGCATTTTCCTTACCTCTGAACATGAGTATCTCAAAGAACCTCATCTTGAGAATTATATCATTCGTGGTTTAATTGATAATGACTTTATCGATTATGACAACCATACACCACTATTACGAAAATTAGCGGGTCAGTTGGTGCAACATTTTCGATCTTATTTATCAAATGATGCTGCTATTGAGAATGTATTGATTCACTATCAGCATCAACTTAACAGTTTTATAGTTGCTCAATTAAAGTCACACCAGTGGAAAACACAACTGGATTATGAGATTAAAATCACGCGGGGGTTTACAACCTTAACACCTATTCACTACGTTCTACCAAAGGGTACATTACCCCTTAATTTTCGTTGTATTCCTTCCAATAAAAGCGACATTAGAACATTTGTATTCGAAGGATTTGAAAAATGCTGTTATCCTGTACAAAAATTTGATTCAGTGGAGGGAGAATTGCGGTTTGCCCAAATATTAGAGGATGATGTAAAAGTGTTAAAATGGATGAAGCCCGCACGAGGTTTTTTCAAGATAGAATATGATAAAGGATTGACATATGAACCGGATTTTGTTGTAGAAACGAAAGACGCAAAATATCTTTGCGAACCTAAAAAAGCATCTGAAATGCAAAATCCTATTGTTTTGAAAAAGAGAAATGCAGCGGTTCAGTGGTGTTATCATGCAACGAATTATGCTGTTACGCATGATGGAAAACCATGGCATTATGTTCTTATTCCACATGATACTATTAAGGCCAATCGTAGTTTTGAAGGTTTGTGCGCAGAGTTCACAATTTCAAGAGCTGAACCTAACGCAGAATAGCTCTTTTTCCAAATAATAATAACCTCAATGCGAAAAAAGAAGTTTATTTAAAATAAAAAAATATCCGGATTTCATTTAGCAAATTGAGTGATGTAAAAGAAATAAGCTCTTCTCAAAAAAGATAAAACTGTTTATTGCTCTTTTTCTTGTAAAACCTGACTATAGTAATCTACCTATAATAGACTATAAAAATGGATGATTTGATGTATGATGCTTCTAGATTTAACGAAAACTACTTTTAGCTTTTTAAAGCAAAATCCGACAAAAAAATTTACAGCTAGAGAAATCGCTCAATGGATATTCGAAAATTACCCAAAGGAATGTCATAAAAAACAAAAGCGTTCAACAGCAACAGTTACCCCCCCCTTAACAGTGAGGCTGCTCTTATTCAGCAAATTGTTGCTGAAATAGGATCTAGGCGCCCTCAATTGCAAAAACGTTATCCAGAAATTAAAACCACTGAGGGTCGACCACGACAATATTATTTTACACAATTAACAGATAAAGATGAAATTGACGAAGTAGAAAAAAGTGTATTGCATACAGCTTCTGAGACAGGTAGTTTTTCTATTAGAGAGCATGAACTGTATCCATTATTATCTCAATTTTTATGGTCAGAGCTTGAAGTGTATAGCAAGCGTATTGACGAGAAACGTTCTCGTAACAAACAAGGGCTTGGTGGAAATAAATGGCTTTATCCAGATCTTGTGGGGTTGCAAGATTTAAGTAACAAATGGCATCGTGAAATCAAAGATTGTGTTTTGTAATATTTTGATAAAAAAACAAAGCTCTGGTCTTTTGAAGTAAAAATTCTTATCAACCGCTCAAATTTACGGCAAGTCTTTTTTCAAACAGTTAGCAACTCCTCATGGGCTAATTTTAGTTATTTAGTAGCCAGTGAAATTGAGGGTATTGATACTTTAAAAGAGCTTCGGATACTTTCAAGTTTACATGGAATTGGATTTATAAGACTTAATAAGGAGAATACATCCGAGAGTCAGATTATGATTCCTGCTAAAGAACGCAGTGAAATTGACTGGAATACTGCTAATAGATTGGTAGAAGAAAACAAGGATTTCCTTGATTATATTAAACTCATTCGTCAATTTTACCAGACTGATGAAATTCGCCCATCTGATTGGAATCAGATAAATCCATGAGCATAGTGATAAAGATTACTATCACTCTAAAATTTTTTAGTTTATTTCTTTTATTGTTTTTAGCTATTTGTTATCAAGATAAAGTCATCAACTATATCTTGAAAAAATCCTTGTTTACATTCCCTTGAATTAAGAAATATTATTTTTGCGAGTATTTCTATCATAGAAACAATTAATGACATTCGTAATCAATAGAAAAAACTAACATTATTTATTGCTATGATAAAGTAAGCGAATATAAAAATATTCATCCTAAAAAATATAGTGTTGATGAACTATGGAAATGTACATTTTTTCCATAGTTTATCGCGATTTTAAGCTTATTCTTCGATAATACCACATGCCAAACGCGCTCCACCTCCGCCAAGCGGTAATGGCTTGTCAGAGTGGTTGTCTCCTCCTAAATGAATGATTAATGAGTGCCCTTTTAGCTCAGAAAGCTTTTTAATTCTTGGGGCAATAACACTCATTGTTGATTGCCCTTTATCATCAACATACAGCGCAGGTAAATCACCTAAGTGACCATTAACATTATAAGGTCCAAGATGTTTATTGGTATGCTGTGGGTCATAATGTCCACCTGCAGCACCACCAATTATACCCTCTTTCATATCACATGAAGGATTTACATGGACATGAAAACCGTGCAAACCTTCCGGTAAGTTGAACAAATTGGGCACGAAAATTAAACCATATGTATTTTCTTCAATTTTAATTGTACCAATAGATTTTTTTGTATTGTTATTTTCTATCTCATAAATCTTTACCTGCATAGATTTTGCTAAGGTTGTAGAATAATTAAATAAAAACATTAGTAAGGTCAAAAGGAGAAAGAAAGATCTATTCATATAACACCTCTTTATAGTTATTTGAAATAAATTTTATTAAAAAAAATAAAATAAAAATCATAATGATAAAAAATATTTTTTATATTCTATGTAATTCCGTACTTTATATACTTGATAAATCATATTTTTTGAAACAACTTTCTTTACACATTTTTAAGCATATCCTAAAATAATATCACCTCTTAAATTATTGCTTTTACAGGCAGTTTAGTTATATTTTTTTAGGAGATAACTCCTAAAGCAGATTTCATAATTTTATAAAAAATTTATGTTTCTAAGAAAGATTAATTTACAAAAGTGCTTATTTATCATTAAATTTAAGCTATTGTAATGTATATATATCCAACAAAAACACAAAATGCACCGATAAAAACACCCATTATTGATCCTATCATTGCACCAATTATCGTTCCGGTAAAAAATGCCATACTGATACCCATTGCAACAATTGGACCAAATCCTGGCAGAGAAATATAACCATAAGTTGCAAGAATCGCTGCAATTGCTCCTGATACACTACCATTTAAACTTCCAATAAAAGCAGGTTCTTTAATAGAATGATAGATTTTTTCGAAAAAAGTTTTCTCACAACTATTAGAATCGCTTTTGCTCAAATTAATCATATTTTTTTCTTTCGCTTTGAATACCAACTGTTCCAGAGTAATCAACTGATACAAGAAAATGGTGTTTTTTAAATTCTACTAAAGCGCGCCAAATACCTTTATCGTCTAAACGCAATCGTTTAATATCCATAAAACCATTTTGCATAAGACAGTTTTTAATTTGCGAAGCTGTAAATGAATTTTGCCCTTGTTTAGTGATATCTTTCGTGGAAGTATACGTGGAAGTTTGACAATAGGGAGCATAAAAAATCTTACTTATTGAAGCTGTAACTATAGATAAAAGACAGATAATCGTCATAAAAAGAATACCTGATCTTAAAATTTTACTTAATCTCATCTCTTCATCACCTGTTAAAACAACACTTCATTAACATCTGTATTACTAACAGGTTCCTCAAAATATTTTATTTTTACTATTATACTTAACGAAGAAATTTTTTTAAATTTATGTTAATTAACCAAAATCGTTTTAAGCTTCTTATAAGAAAAATGGACGTAAGTTTCTGTTTGTAATAATTTTTTATACTTCTGAAACAACTAATATAAATAGAAAAGATATATGATGATAGATTTTATGCATTATATTGTTATATGGATTATCACGTAATATTTTTTGATTACAATTTATTAAAAAATCTTACTGCTGTGATGACCTAGAAATAATATGGTATTTAATTTTAAATGTTTGATAAAAATCTGAAAACCAAAAATACTTCTTTTACCAGCATAAATATTCGCCGATCCTGTTTGTTCTCTTAATTACTATATATTTTGATTTCACTAAAAAAATCAAATGGGCGTGTTTGGTAGATTTTTTAGGAATGTTTGCATAATTTTTTTGAATCCGTAACTAGGATACATTCCTTCTCGCATAAATAAATTCCGTAACGGTGAGCAATTACGTAACAATCCAAGTCCAACACTTCGCACAATATGAACAGGCAACATATCGGAAAGTAAAGCAGAGTTAAGCGTATGAACAGCTCCACTTCTGATAATTATATCAGGTGTTCGACATTTGTTATAACGCACAATAATCATTTCAGCGTTAGAATCGGATATTTGGTTGGGTAAAATATCAATCAAAGTTTGGACATCACGAAATCCTAAATTTAATCCCTGTGCTCCAATAGGAGGAAAAACATGGGCTGCTTCGCCTATTAATATTATTCGGTTGGCAGCAAAACGATGAGCAATAAGTCCTGAAAGTGGCCATGCTTGAATTGGTGTTTCTAATGTCAGTGTTCCAAGCATAGACTGCATTTGATCTTCCATTATTTTTTCAATTGTTTTTGACCCTATTGTTAACAATTTCTCAGCACGAGAAGGACTAACAACCCATACAAGACTGGATTTTTTTCCTAGTAATGGAACCTGTGTAAATGGACCATTTTCTGTATGAAATTCAGTTGATGTATTTTGATGAGAAAACTCATGAGAAAAATTGAGAACAAGTGCTTTTTGCGGATAATTCCACTGCTTAACACCTATACCTGCTGCCGTTCGTGTTGGAGAGTGACATCCATCAGCAGCAATAACAAGAGAGGTTTGAATATCTCTACCATCTTCAAGAGTAATAGAGACATGTTTTTTTTGATAATGAAAAAATTTTGCTAAAGAAATAAATCTTATGATATTAGGTGTATGTGCAATTTTAGAGACTAAAGCATTGTTTAACTCTATATTAGGGATATTATAACCGAAAGCCTCTTCACCAATTTCAGCAGAAGAAAAATTTACAGTAGGGGCACGAACGCTTCTAGAGGTTATGTCTATAATTCTCATGAATGATAAAGGGGCGGCATGTTGTTTAAGAATATACCAAATGTTGAGTTTTTGAAGCATACGTATTGCCGGCATCATAAGAGCAGTTGTCCGTAACTCATTTGCACGAGTAGGTGGACCAATAAGACAAACAGAGCAGCCCTTATGTGCAAGACTAAGCGCTGCTAGCATACCCACTGGTCCCGCACCAATGACAGCAATATCTTTATGCTTGTTTTTCAATGTCACAGCGGATTGAGCCTTTTTCCATTTACCAAATATTTTAATGTTTCTAAAAAAATAATCTCTTTTTATTGTATGAAGATCTTCTATTATATTATGTAATAATAATGCGATATAAAAAAGTAACCTTTTTATGATTTTTGTACGGTAAGTCATATCATAAGTAAAAATGGCGTATTGGTATATTGATGAAAATTTTTGAAGCAAGGATAAGAAAACTTTGAAACGTAAGTTAACAAAAAAGATTAAAAAGAATGCCGATCTATTGCGCCATAAAAAAGTAACGATGCCACAAGCAAAGGCTTTTTCTGTCCATTTATTAACAGCTTCAGGTTCATTTTTAGCATTTCTTTCTCTAATATCGGCATCTCAAAAAGAATGGACTGCTATGTTTTGTTGGCTTGGATTTGCACTTCTTGTTGATGGTATTGATGGGCCAATTGCGCGCAAACTTGATGTCAAATACATTCTACCAACTTGGTCCGGAGAACTTTTAGATAACATTATTGATTACGTAACTTATGTTTTAATTCCAGCTTTTGCACTTTATCAAAGTGGTTTAATGGAGTCAGAACTATCGTTTTTATTGAGTGCTATCATTGTCATTTCAT
The DNA here is from genome assembly GCF_055796185.1 of Bartonella sp. P12B. Lineage (NCBI taxonomy): Bacteria > Pseudomonadati > Pseudomonadota > Alphaproteobacteria > Hyphomicrobiales > Bartonellaceae > Bartonella > Bartonella sp. P12B. Next base: position 190,091 of record NZ_JBTTDI010000003.1, read on the forward strand.
CCGCTATTTATTATGCAGACACTGGAATGAAAACCAAAGAAAACTTTTTTAAAGGTTTTCCTGTGGTTTGGAATATGATGGTTTTCGTGCTTTTTGTAGTAAAACCAGGGGAGTGGGTTACTTTTATCATTATTGTTTTGTCAGCAATTATATCTTTTTTACCAATTTATTTTATTCATCCAGTAAGAGTTATTCGTTTGCGGTGGCTTAATTTTCCAATTTTTCTTTTATGGTGCTCTTTTGGCCTAGCCGCATTTTTTTACAAACTAGATGCTCCATATTGGGTTAAACTAGGAATTTCAGTAACAGGCATTTATATATATTGTATTGGTGCTATCATGCAGCTATTTCCTAAATTGGGTGAGAAAAAACAAAAATAGATACTTTGGGAAAGGTATGAGATGCAGATTGATTTTGGGGCGGGTAATGATATTCTTTTTAAAAAAGAGGGACATGCTGGCATTATAAAGCTCACGCGTCCTTTAGCGTTAAATGCTCTTAATCATCGAATGGTTTACGCCTTAAAAAAAGCTCTCAACACTTGGGCAACAGATGATGGTATTTCTTGCATCTTAGTTGAAGGAGAGGGACGTGCTTTTTGCGCTGGTGGAGATGTTGTAGAAATCTATCATACGGATTCTTCTTACCAATATTTTAGCGACGAGTATCGTTTAAATGCTTATATTAAGCGTTTTCCAAAACCCTACATTTCTTTTTTAAACGGTATTTGGATGGGAGGAGGGGTAGGTATTTCCATATACGGTTCACACCGAATTGTTACAGAAAATGCGCTCTTTGCTATGCCAGAATGTGCTATTGGATTTTTTCCAGATGTTGGTGCAAGTTTTTTCTTACCATCTCTTCCTGATCATTTTGGTATTTACCTTGCATTGACTGGCGCGCGCATAAAATGGGGTGATTGCTTAAATTTAGGGTTAGCAACACATGCTGTTCCTGAAATTGATTTAGAGTACATTAAAAAAACTATTATTGAACAAGGAGATCTTAAATTAGCTTTAGAAGAACGAGCAATAACGAAAGACTATGAAACAAGTCATGAAATACGCTGTATTATCAACGCTTGTTTTGGTGCCGATACGTTGGAAGAATGTCTCGAATTGCTTGATAGAAAAAGCAAAGAAGGCATTTTATTTGCCAAAAAATGTTATGATATTTTGCGATCACGCTCTCCAATAAGTTTAAAAGTGACTTGGAAACAAATGAAACGAAATCTATCTCAAACTTTAGAAGATTGTATAAAAATTGAAAATCGCATCGCACATCATATGATAAGTTCGCATGATTTCCGTGAAGGTGTGCGTGCAATGTTAATTGATAAAGACAAAACACCTAAATGGCAGCCAAACAAACTTTCGTCAGTAACAGATGAAATGATAGATGCTTATTTTCAACCTGTTGAAAAAGAATTATTATTTTGAAAAAAGATTCTCAAAAACAGATCGCAAAAATCAATTTAATTTATAAGTGTTATTTGCGTTTTTTAGCGCTCATTTGCTTAGCTTTAAGCGTTTTTTATTGGGTGCGTCTCGTTGGTGTTCTGCCAGGTATTCTATGGCGTTTTGATCTCATGCCATGGCAGTGGCAATTTGCATCAGCCATATTAGCTATTGTTTATCCTATCGCCTTAATCGGACTTTGGATGTATTCACTATGGGGTGTTGTTTTATGGTGCATTGCTGCATTTACTGAAACAGTAATGATATATTATTCTGCTTCTATTTCTATCGTACTGTTACTTTATGGGATGTTATTTCTAGCCTTTGTGATAATACAGATTATCAAAATTAATGTTTTAAAAAAGAAATCGTGATCATGATTAAGTGGCAATTTAAGTTTTCGGGCCAGAATGAACTGACCCGATTTTTAATCTTAAAAGCTTATTAAGTCTTCTTAAACAAATTAAACAAAAGGTACCCACCACAAATCGAAAACACTATTGTATTTTGTTGAAAATATCCATAATAATGTTGAAACTGTTCCCCAAATTGCCATTGCTGCCATGTAATTTATATCCTTTCATTTTTAAAAGTTCCATAATATATATTATGCGATAATGTTATGACGTAGAAAAAATAAAGAGCCTAATCTATACGAAAACAGAGCAACCCTTACTTTAGACACGTATTGTTCATATTTATGTCGCATAATTCATCTTTTAAACAAAATTATGGCAAAATTTTGACAAAAATATTTTAGACAATAAATAACATATTAAAAACTTGGCTTTAAGTAATATGACTTAAAGCCAAAAAAAATACATATGGTATAATAATGCGAAATTATTGTGGTAGTTTACAATGTTTCATATACGCAAGGTCACTTAAAACAGCATTACGGTTATTTAGAGCAGCAATTTCGTTACTCTCACTTGATTTTACATCTAGAAAAAACAAAGCAGGAACAAAGACAACACTTGCTGCTGTTAAAGCTACGTTTTTATTTCTTGCCTTAGATCGCTCTGCAGCTGTGTCATTAATCTGACGTCTATTAGCAAAAAACTCTCGTTGAATATCACCACAGCTCATTGCTCCATCGTGTAATGTTGTAACTGAAATGTTTTTTTCTACACGTCCCCCACATGCTGATAAGAAAATCGCTAAAATCACAATACATGTTACCCGCTTAAAATAGCTATACATAGAAACCTCACTCTAATATAAAAAGTAGACATAAATAAGTTGAAAATAAAACAAAATAAAGGCTATAATTTAAAAGAATTTTTTAGTTAACAGGAAATATTTGGTTGCTAGATCGGTACATCTATTTCAAAAACAAGCCCTTGATATGCAGGTGTAACATATGATGGGACATAGTTTACAACTTTACTGTAATCAAGAGATCTATCCATATGAGTGAGTATAGCTTGTTTTGGTTTTAAATATTTTATCCATTGTATTGCTTGATCAACGGAAAGATGACTTGGATGAGCTTCAAATTGCAGCGCCTCAATAATTAAAACATCCAAATTCATTAATTTTGGTAATGTTTTTTCAGGAAATTTACTCACATCTGTACAGTAAGCAACATTACCAATACGAAAACCTAAAGATTGAATTTTCCCATGACATTGCAAATGTGTATTAACGATTATTGCTCCTCCCCGCCCCTGAATTATGAACTGGCTCTCTTCGTTGATAAGATGCTCTTTTAAAATGGGTGAATAAGATGAACCTTTTAGATTTTGAAAACAATATCCGAAAGCATTTTTCAAATGCCCTAATGTGCAAGTGTCTGCATAAATATCGATTAAGCATTTTTGTGCAAGCGCATAACTGCGCAAGTCATCAATACCGTGAATATGATCTGCGTGAAAATGCGTATAGAGTGCAGCATCAAGATGGTTTACACAAGCCTCAATCATTTGTGATCTAAAATCTGGACCAGTGTCAATAACGATAGTTGTTTTTTTTCCGGATGTATGAACGCGTTCAACTAATAAAGAACTTCTATAGCGTTTATTTTTAGGATTATTGGGATCACAAGCTCCCCAATCACCATTAGGGCGTGGAACTCCTGGAGAGGAACCACAGCCTAATATTGTAAATCGGTATTTATCAAACATACCTTTTACCTTATTTCATTTTGCTAAATAAACGAAAAGCATTGCAGGTTGTTATCTGAACTGTTTTTTCAATGCTTAAGCCAATTGTTTCAGCTAAAATAGCTGCTGTATGACAAACAAAAGATGGCTCATTTCTTTTTCCTCGATGAGGCATAGGCGCTAAAAATGGTGCATCTGTTTCCACCAATAAATGTTCATGAGGCACAATTTTTGCTATTTCGCGGATTTCAAGCGCATTTTTAAAAGTAAGAATGCCTGAAAAAGAAATATAACCACCAAGTTCAATGCCAGCACGAGCAAGTTGCATTCCAGATGAATAACAATGAAGAACGAATGGAAAAGCACCTTCTTTTATTTGTTCGCGTAATATTTTTTCCATATCCAAATCGGCATTGCGTGAATGTATGACAAGAGGAAGCTGTGTTTCTCGAGAAGCAATGATATGTTCTTGAAAAACTTTCTTTTGTTTTTCTGGTGAAGAATAATTATAATGATAATCAAGGCCAGCTTCTCCAAACGCAACAATTTTAGGATGCTGTGAGTATTGAATAAGCTCTTCGGCTGTAATATTCTGTTCTTCATGGACATGATTGGGATGCGTGCCAACGGAACAAAAGACTTGCTGATAAGTCTGCGCAATTGCTAAAAGCTTATCCAACTTATGAACATGTGTTGAAATTGTTATCATACGTTCAACGTTAGCATCTAAAGCCCGCTGGATAATATCATTCAAATCTTGTGAAAAATCTTCAAAATCAAGATGACAATGTGTATCAATGAGCATACTAAGTCTCGTCTTTCTTTAAAATATAACGGGGGAAAATGGGTTCTGGTGGTGGAAGATCAAGGCCTTCTTGAATTTTTGAATGATTAATATGATGCAATAACCGCTTGTCTTCTGCTATCGCAAGGCTATCAAGAAGTTTGGTCGCTGACTGTGGTATGAAAGGTAAGAGCATAATTCCTATTCGCCGTAGAATTTCTACAGTTACGTAAAGAACTGTAGAAAATCTTTCTGGATTACTTTTCCGTAAACTCCAAGGTTGTTCGCTAGCAAAATAGCGATTAGCATCTGCTATAACTAAAAAAATAGCTGAAAGTGCTAAATGCATCCCATGGCAAGACATGGCTTGGCGTACAATTTTAAGTGCTTGAAGAGATTGTTCTAAAAGCTGTTGATCTTGAACTAAAAATGCAGCTGGTATAGGAACTTTTGCCTCACAATTTTTGGCAATCATAGACAAAGAGCGCTGTGCTAAGTTACCAAGATCATTAGCAAGATCTGCGTTAATGCGATTCACAAAACTATCATGGCTATAACTACCATCTTGTCCAAATGGTACTTCACGAAGAAGGAAGTAACGTACCTGATCAAGACCATAGTGATCAACCATTTCAAAAGGATCAACGACATTTCCAATGGATTTTGACATTTTTGTACCGCGGTTAAGTAAAAAACCATGAGCAAAAATATGCTTAGGAAATTCAATTCCAGCAGACATTAAAAATGCTGGCCAATAGATTGCATGAAAACGAATAATATCTTTACCAATAATATGAGTATTTGCAGGCCAAAAATCTCGTTTATTCGCAGTTTCATCGAAAAAGCCAATTGCTGAAAGATAATTTGTCAGTGCATCAACCCAAACATACATCACATGTTTTGGATTATTTGGAACAGGAACTCCCCAATTAAAACTTACACGTGAAATGGAAATATCCTTTAAACCCGATTTGACAAAACTTATAACTTCGTTACGTCGTTCAGGCGGAGCAATAAAATCAGGGTGTTTTTCATAATATTCAAGAAGAGCTTTTTGATAACGGGACAGTCTAAAAAAATAACTTTCTTCTTCGTTCCATTCAACTGGAGATCCTAACTCCTTTTCGCGACGGATATTATCTTCCCCAACTACAGTATCTTTTTCTTCATAATAGGCTTCCTGACGAACTGAATACCAACCAGTATAACGACTAAGATAAATATCACCATTTGCTTCCATCTTTTTCCAAATGTTTTGACAAGCCTGATAATGGCGCTCTTCTGTGGTTCGAATAAAATCGTCATTAGAACAATTTAATACTGCAAGCATTTTTTGAAATGCTGCGCTATTACGGTCTGCAAGCTGTCTAGGTGTTATACCTAACGCTTCTGCTGTCTGTTGCATCTTCAAGCCGTGTTCATCTGTACCAGAGAGAAAAAATACATTTTTTCCGTCTAATCGCTGAAAACGAGCCAAAACATCGCTTGCAATTGCACTATAGGCGTGCCCAATATGTGGGGTACCATTAGGATAAAAAATTGGAGTTGTTATGTAATATGTGTCGCGCATGTCAGACTCGTTGCAAAATACAATAAAAGCTACAATGACATAACGTCTGTTAATCACATTGTCACGGAAAAAGCTCAGTCTCACGAATGATCTTATGAACTTTAAAAAGCAGGTTAATAATGAATTGCTTTTTATCGAGATTAAATGACTGTATTTCTCCTATTTCCTGATGAATCTCCTGCCATGTTTGCGCACATTTTTTTGAAAGATACAAATCTTCCCTCTCAACAAGCATGATAGCTTTTTTTTGAATTTTATCAAGAATTTCATCGCAAAATTGTTGAAATTGAATTCCTGAAGAAAGAGATGAAAGTGTTTGTGCAATTGTATGTACAACAGTTGGATTGCAAACGGATTGCTCCAAGAGAGTATCAATGGTTTTAATAATTTCAAAACCACCATCGCAAATAAGTAAAGCAGCTTTTCGAGGGCTTCCTTTGGATCTTTTAATAATCATTTCAACAGTTTTTTCATCAGGTAAATTCTGATTGGAAAAAATATGTGTAATGGCTTTTTTCATCTCATCATCACGCAAGGAACGCAAGGAAATTTGCTGGCATCGTGAGCGAATTGTTGGGAGCAATTTTCCTAGAGAATGTGTGATAAGAATGAATAAGGTCTTTGTAGGAGGTTCCTCAAGTGTTTTAAGGATGGCATTGGCTGCACTTCTATTCATATCATCTGCAGGATTAATGATAACAATACGCCACCCATTATCTTGCGATGTTTGATTTAAAAAATGCATAACATCGCGGATATCATCAATGAGTATACCTGTTTTAAATTTTTGCGTTTTTAAATCAAAACGACGTGAAATATGTAAAAGGTTAGGATGACTCCCCTGTGTAATTTTGTGCCATGTAATAGAATTATTCTCTGGTTGCAAAAAAACATCTCTTTGAGAGCTTAAAATATTCCAAGCAAGATGAAATGCCAATGTGGACTTGCCAATTCCATATTCTCCTTCAAATAATAAAGCATGATGTAAATTTCCCCCCTTAAGCATTTGTGCCAAAAAGTGACGAGCATCCTCATGACCAAAGATCTTATTATTCTGTGAAGGGGATAAAACTGTCGCGATATCATCATATTGGCGCAAAAAATTTACATCATTCATGAAAACTGATCCAACATTGCTTGATAACAAATATCTCTTATTTGATGCGCAATAACTTCCACTGTATCTGTGGCATCAATTACGCGAAACCGATGAGGCTCCTGTTTAGCTAATTGCAAAAAGGCTTGCCGCCTTTGTTCTTGTATCTCTAAATTATCTTTTTCAAAATAATCTATTGTTTTTGTTATTTTTTTTCTTCGCAAATTTGCACGCTCCATACCATATATTGCTGGTATATCTAACAAAAATGTTAAATGAGGCATTGCCCCATTAAGTGCAACACATTCTAAAACAGTAAGAGTAGAATAATTCACGCGATCATTGAGTCCTTGATAAACGCGTGTGGAATCAATAAAACGATCACATAAAACAATTTTTCCTTTTTGTAATGCAGGTATAATAACTTCACTAACATGATCAGCACGCGCTGCTGTAAACAAAAGCGCTTCCATTAAAGGTCCATAATGTTGAGCTTTACCAGACAATAGAATATAGCGGATTGCTTCTGCACCTTGTGTCCCTCCTGGTTCTCGCGTTGTAACAACGTCATAACCTTGGCCAGAAAGATATTGAGAAAGCAAAGAAATTTGCACTGTTTTCCCCGCTCCCTCCCCTCCTTCGAATGTAATAAAATAACCTGACACGTATAAACCTTAATCTTATCTAGCTCGTATTATAAATATTTTCGTAACCATCCAATTGTTATTTCATAGAATGCATTTTTTGCTTTTATCAAAAAGCTTCCTTCCTGAACATTGTTTCCAGCAAAAACCGTTTTTTCAAGAAGAACTTTTTTATCTTCTAAAATTTGTAGAACACCAACAGGTTGCCCTAAAACAATCGGTGCCTTTAAAGGACCATGATATTTAATTTTTGCCTTAATATTCATTTTTTTTTCATTCGAGAGCATAAAGCTTATCGGTTCTTTAACAATAAGAGAAACAGAATTTTTTATTCCACCATAAACAGAAGCATGGCCAACCGTCTCTCCCTTTTTGAAAATTGTTTTAAGATCAAAAGCTGTCATTCCCCATTGAAGAATGCGTTCTACTTCCGTTGTACGCCTTTTAGCATCTTGCAAACCATTTATTGCTAAAAAAAGACGTCGTTGATTTTCATAAATGGTAACAACCATTGAACCTCCATCCTTTTCGCTATAGCCAGAACTAAATCCTTCAACGCCAATTTCTTTAGAAATAAGAGGATTTTTGTTCCGTTGAAAAATATTATTCCAAGTAAAGTGAGGTTCACGGTAAATCATGTAGTAATCAGGATACTCATGAACAATATGACGCACTAATGTAATCATATCATGTAATGTTACAAATTGCCCCTCTTCAGGAAGCCCTGTTGCATTAACAAAATGACTATGTGATAATCCAAGTGTTTTAGCTCGCTGATTCATCAGTTTAGCAAAATCAGCCTCACTTCCTGATATTCCTTCAGCGAGAATAATAGCCGCATCATTACCATTGACAATAATTAAACCACGCAGAAGGTCAGAGATACTAATTTCTGTTTTTACTTTTGCAAACATAGTGGTTGTACCAGAAGGTGCTCCACCTTTACGCCAAGCATTTTCACTGACCTTAAATTTCTGTGTAGTGCTTAACGCTCCTTTTTTTAATTGATGAAAAACGACTTCAGCCGTCATCAATTTTGCTAATGAAGCAGGAAAAAAAACAATATCACTTTGTTTTTCAAAAAGTATTGTATCTGTGTTATCATCCAATAACAGTAATGACGACGTAGGAAATTGAAAATTCTGTGCTTTGCCCCCCCCATTTAACGTCAACATCCAAAGTAAGGTAAATAAAACTCTTAATGCTGTATGCATAGCTGCTTCTCCCATATCTAAAGAATCAGCATAAAGAATCTCCTTGTGTAAGAAAAGATTTGTTTTCTGCAAACTGTCATTACAAACTTAGAATAGCTTTCTCTTTTTGCTTATGACTATCAAAATGAACAACACACTATACTCTATTTTTCATTTTTCTTGTAGAATTTATTTTTGATATTTTAATGTACTCGTAAAATGCAAAAATGATACCAAAGTGCATTACCTTTTTTATAGTAACACACAATTTTATTTGTTTTATTTAAGATGAAACATTATTACAATTAACCATTTCTAATTATCTATAATTTGATAATTATATAAAGGTCAGAAAAAACTTGTTTTTTATATGCAACAGCTGTAGCTAATTGACTCTTAGCTTTTTGTTTAACTTATTTATAAAAGCCACTTGATCAAACAGCGGTGGCTTATCAATCAAAACAGGACCAATTTCTGGCAATCTTATAAAAACAGCCTTATTAGGTTGCTTTTGATTATCTGTACTGAATCTTCTTTCTAATGCGGCACTTTCTTTTTCTTTAGACAAATTTGCCAATACCAATGAGGATGAGGCGTAATTTCCTGATGTATAAGAAGCCATTAAATAAGCACCATCATAATGTCCAACTGGTGCTTCAGAGATGTATTCCACTTTAACATTTGCCACACCTGCATTTGCATAACCAAGAATTTCAGCAGCTTGCTTTGATAAATCAATAATTCTATCTTTTATAAAAGGACCACGATCATTAACTCTAACAATGATAGAAGATCCATTTGCTAGATTCGTAACACGAGCATAACTGGGTAAAGGCATTGTTGGATGAGCAGCAGTCAAGAGATTCATATCATAAACCTCACCATTTGCAGTTAAACGCCCATGAAAATCTGAACCATACCATGATGCTTCACCAACACGTTGATAAGTTGGATCATTTTGAGGATAGTACCACTTTCCTTTTATTTGATAAGGTTTACCAACAATGGCTTGCCCACTTCTCTTTTCTTTTGATTGATTTTTTTCACTTAAAGTTTTTTTAGGAAACACAGCAATTTTTACATCTGTTGGCTTATTATTATGATAATAACTCTTTACTCCAAAAAATGCTGTTTGGCTTGCACAGCAAGATACCAATAACTGAGAAACAGCTACTACAGAAACAAATTGAAATGTTGAATTAAGAATGGAAGTAAACTTCTCTTTGCTAATTAAAAGCATCTGTCAGCCCGCTTATTTTTATTGCTATACTGCGAAAACCACATCGCACATTCGCGCAATAGGGAAATTCACATTTCTGGATGATTCCCCTCGCGCGCTTATAGTATCTTGAAAAAGCATCTGCTATCAAGAAATTAATACAACATTAATCTTTTTATGATTTTTCGCAGGAAAAAGATACAATACAATAGACATTGTGTTCAATTAAAAAATAAAAAAATCAATATATTAATAAAAAATATAATCACATAATATAAACTGTGAATAAATATGCTGATTCTGCAAGATAAGCGATAAAACTCTCTGATTAACGTAGAAAAACTATAATCACTGGAGCAATTTAATAATTACGTATCATTTTTCTGGAATTTTAAAATGCTGCTATTGGTGAGCGCGCAGGGATTCGAACCCTGGACCTACTGATTAAAAGTCAGTTGCTCTACCAGCTGAGCTACGCGCTCCCAAACAAGTCAAGTCGCTTGTAGAAAGTGAATGGAACATACGGTCGACTTTTCATTTGGTCAACACCTTTCGAAAAAAAATATTATATTTTGTTTAGTTATCAATACTTTTATGTTTCCCCCTATTCCTCATCACTGTAATAATATAAAATTCTCTTCCTTCCGAATTTGAATAAAAGGAATAATTTTAAAATATAGGAAACGTATGTAGAAACAGGTAAATGAATTTTACAAATAATAAAAACGAACAATAAAAAAGTGATTCTACTGTCTTTAGATGTTTTTCCAACTTTCTAACATGAGCATGGCGTTGGTAAGGTTATAATTTCCATGGACTGGAAGCTTATTCTTATATAAAAATAGAGGAAACATAAAACAGAATTTCAGCATAACTAAAATGATGTTCTAAAATATCAGTCGTGACGATAAAAAGATTATCGTTTAATGTTTTATAGAGTTATAAATACTTATCCTAAAAAAAGAAAAACTGAAATAATATATAAAATTATTCTAAATATACAAAGAATTTTCAATCTTTTTCAAATTTACAGGATGCTTTTTAACTGAAATATTTTATAATAGGATTTATTTTAAGGTAATTTATCTCACTTTATATAAGTAAATCATATAAAAATAATAGATTGCAAATATTTTATATTTATAAAATGAAATTTTAAATTATAGTATATTATATTATTAATATAAAAAATAAAGTAAATTTGTTTGATGCAGTTTCCAAAAAAATGTATAATATTTATAGATTAATATATCTTATCTTCCTTTTTTTCTCATATTTGATGTTTTTAACTGGAATATTGAATGTTAACATGTAAACAATATGAATTACTTTTGTTCATTCATAATCATATAAAAGAAACCGGTGTATCTCCTTCCTTCGAAGAAATGAAAATTGCATTGGAGCTTTCGTCAAAGTCTGGCGTTCATAAGCTTATTATAGCCTTAGCTCAACGAGGTTTTATACGCCGCTTGCCCAATCGTGTCCGCGCAATAGAAGTAATTCGACTTCCAGAAAAAATAACATTTAATCTTTCTTTAGCGCGTAAAATTTCTCCAATTATGATGGAAAAAAACAAAAGAAAAATATTTAAAAACTTAAATGATCTTGATAATTTTGAGATAGAAGAGAAAAAGAATATCACTATCCCTATTATGGGCCGTATTGCTGCAAGTATGCCTGTCTCCGCTATATCACAACAAATAAATACGCTTTCTTTACCACAAGAGATGATTAATTCGGGTGAGCACTATGCTTTAGAAGTTAAAGATAATTCTATGATTGAAGCTGGTATTCTTGATAAAGATACTATAATTGTTAAACGTCAAAATACTGCGATAACAGGTGAAATTGTTGTGGCGTTTATTGACAAAGAAGAAGCAACTTTAAAACGTTATCGACGCAATGGGGGTTCCATTGCACTGGAGGCAGCAAACCCTCATTACGAAACACGCATATATGAATCGGAGCGTATACAGATACAAGGTAAAATTATCGGACTTATTCGCAAATATTAAAAAATAAATTGCACACATATCAAAAATAAAGAAAACTTTTTATTCTTAATAATTTAAAAAATAATAAATAAAATTTAATCGTTATAAAATTGCAAGATATATCATGGCAGCACCTCGTATTAGTTTTGTCTCCCTCGGATGCCCAAAAGCACTCGTAGATTCTGAACGAATTATTACAAAACTACGCTCTGAAGGTTATGAAATTTCACGTAAGCATCAAGGTGCTGATCTCGTTATTGTGAATACCTGTGGTTTTCTTGATTCTGCTCGAAAGGAATCATTAGCTAATATTGATGAAGCCCTCAAAGAAAATGGAAAAGTTATTGTAACTGGATGTCTAGGTGCTGATCCTGATGTTATTCGTCAAGCACACCCTAATGTATTAGCTATTACAGGACCGCAGGACTATCAAAGTGTTATACAAGCTGTTCATTCAGTAATTCTTCCAGTTCATGATCCCTTTATCGATTTAGTTCCTCCGCAAGGTATTCGCTTAACTCCTCGCCATTATGCTTACTTAAAAATTTCTGAAGGATGTTCTAATCGCTGTAGCTTTTGTATTATCCCTACTCTACGTGGTGACCTTACTTCACGCCCCATCAATGATGTTCTTCGAGAAGCGGAAAAACTTGTACAGGCCGGTGTAAAAGAGCTTTTGGTTATCTCACAAGATACCAGTGCTTATGGCATTGATATGAAATATTCCGAAAGTTCTTGGAAAGATCGCACAATAAAAACTAAATTTTTTGATCTTTGTCGCGAACTAGGCAATATGGGTATTTGGATACGCATGCATTATGTTTATCCTTATCCTCATGTAGATGAAGTTATTGAGCTTATGGCAGAAAAAAAGATTCTTCCTTATTTGGATATCCCTTTTCAGCACGCGTCACCAACCGTTTTACGCAATATGAAACGTCCTGCTCTTATGGAAAAAACTAATCGTAGAATTGAAAAGTGGAGAAAAATTTGTCCAGATCTCACTTTACGATCAACATTTATTGTAGGTTTTCCAGGCGAAACGAATGAAGATTTTAATATGCTTCTCGAATGGCTAGAGGAAGTAAAAATTGAACGTGCTGGCTGTTTTCAATACGAAGAAGTAAAAGGTGCTGCCGCAAATAATTTAGGATTAGAAAAAATTTCTGAAGAAGTAAAAAAAAGCCGCTGGCATCGTTTTATGGCCAAACAACAACAAATTTCTACCCACCTTTTAAAGAAAAAAATTGGAAGAAGACTTCAAGTTCTGATCGATGAAAGTCAAGGAAAAATTGCTAAAGGTCGAAGTCAATATGATGCTCCAGAAGTAGATGGTGTTGTGCATATATCATCACGACGACCATTACGTGTTGGTGAATTTGTCACCGTAAAAATTGAACAATCAGATGCTTATGATCTTTATGGTGTAGCGGTTTAAAGATAAGATTGAAACTCATCGTGCGTAATAATTAAATTTTATAACAAGTTTTGAAAATCAAAAAGTTTTTTATCAAGCAAATGACTTGGACGAACATTTGTTAAGGCGCGAATCATGGTATCTTTACGTTTAGGCATCCTTTTTTCAATATCTTTTAGCATTTCTTTCATTGCATTGCGTTGTAGACCATCTTGGCTGCCACAAAGATTGCAAGGAATGATAGGAAAGCGCATTGCTTGAGAGAATTTCTCCATATCTTCCTCAGCAGCGTAAACAAGAGGGCGCAAAACAAACAGATCTCCTTCATCATTTATCAGCTTTCCAGGTATAGCGGCTAATCGGCCACCATGAAATAAATTCATAAGAAACGTTTCTAAAACATCATCCCGATGATGACCAAGAACCAATGCAGAACATCCCTCTTCACGTGCGATACGATATAAATTACCACGTCGCAATCGAGAACAAAGTGAACAATATGTTTGTGTATCTGCCAATTTATCTGTGACAATAGAATAAGTATCCTGATATTCAATACGATATGGAATTTGATAAGAATTTAAAAAGTCTGGAAGAATATGTCTTGGAAATCCTGGTTGTCCCTGATCAAGATTACAAGCTAGAATTTCAACAGGTAAAAGTCCGCGCCATTTTAAATCGAGAAGAAGCGCTAAGAGTCCATAAGAATCCTTTCCGCCCGACAAAGCAATAAGCCATTTTTTTCCTGAAGAAAGCATAGAAAAATCATCAAACGCTTGCCGCACATGGCGAAGAAGTCGTTTACGCAATTTATTAAACTCGATAGTTGAAGGAGCAGACCGAAATATTGGATGACAATCATCAGCTTCTTTTGTCAAAGAATCATTTTTTTTTACATTCTTTTTCATTGCTTGATATTCGTCTGAAACATGATCCATAATGCCATATTCTGTATAATAAACAGCTTATTCTACTAAAATAACAGAAACAGACAAAGACTTAACGTTGCTTAAACAAATGCTTCGTTTATTTATCTGTGAAAAGAAACGGAGCTATACAAATTATGCTGTTGTAAAATACAACAACAAACTTTGATATAACACCATTCACAAAAACACCTGTTAGCTTCAAAAACTATAAAGCAACATCATACCGTATAGAGAATGCTCCACTCTCTTTAGAGAACTTAACGAGAATAGAATTCAACAACCAAATTGGGTTCCATTTGTACAGCATAAGGAACATCCGCAAAAGCAGGAACACGCGTAAACGTTGCTTTCATCTGATTATGATCCGCTTCAATATATTCAGGCACATCACGCTCAGCTAACTGTACGGATTCTAAAACCAAAACAAGTTGTTTTGACTTTTCACGAACCTCAATAACATCACCTGGCTTACAACGATATGATTGAATATTGGTACGCCGCCCATTTACGTTAACATGTCCATGATTGATAAATTGGCGAGAGGCAAAAATCGTAGGTACGAATTTTGCACGATAGATAACAGCATCCAAACGCGACTCTAAAAGTCCGATAAGATTTTCACCAGTATCACCACGCCGCCGAGCAGCTTCTTCATAAGTTTTACGGAATTGCTTTTCTGAGATATCACCGTAAAATCCTTTTAACTTCTGTTTAGCACGCAATTGGACACCATAATCAGAAAGCTTTCCTTTACGGCGTTGCCCATGTTGACCTGGTCCATAATCACGGCGATTTACTGGAGATTTTGGACGCCCCCAAATGTTTTCTCCCATACGGCGGTCAATTTTATATTTCGTTGTTTCGCGTTTACTCATCGCATTTCCTTTAAAAATAGAACACAAGATCTCTTAGAAAGATCTTAAGGAAACGCGCCCTCCTCTGCCTTCAAACCAAAAGACTGACAGGACATCTTAACATAACATGCAAAGTCATCCACGGGACACGTCAATTAATATCATTTTCTCGAAAGAAAAAGCTAAAGAAACTTTATTGATATCAGCCCATAAAGTCAACTCCTTTCATAATATTTAAGTCAAACTCTTTTAACAAACGCTCTGTCGAGGAAGTTATATTTTGCGATGTAAATAATGCAAAATCTTTATGCTTCTTTATGATTTTTGGCTGCACTTTTGTTGATAATAATGATCTTGTGTGTTTGGCTATAGCTTTAGCTGAATCAATCCATTCAACGGGCCATAAAGCTTGTTCACGAAAAAAATCAATTAAAAAAGGATAATGTGTACAAGCTAAAACAATAATATCCGTATATTTGCCATCTTTCTCAACAAAACAGGGAAGAATTTCGTGACGTAACTGTTTTAAATCAATAGGTTTTCCACGTAAATAATCTTCAGCAAATTCGGCAAGTTTTTCACTTCCAACAAGTTTAACATCACATTGTGCAGCAAAACTATTGATTAATTCACGCGTATAAGCACGCTTAACTGTTCCAGGAGTGGCCAATACGGAAATAAAACCAGATTTTGTTTTTTCAGCTGCTGATTTAATTGCAGGAACCGTTCCTACAAAAAGGATATGGGAAAATTTCTTTCGCAAATTTGCCATCATCAATGTAGAAACGGTATTGCAAGCGATTACACATAAAGCAGGATTATAAAGTGTTAAAAGATTTGTAAAAACCTTTAAAATACGTTTTTTTAAGAGATTTTCTTCCCAATTTCCATAAGGAAATCCCCTATCATCAGCAACATAAATAAATTGCCTTTCAGGGATAAGAAAGCGCACTTCCTTCAACACTGTTAAACCGCCAATGCCACTATCAAAAAAAAGAATAGGCCGATCATCCATCAGTTTTCACACTTGTTTTTAATTTTTTACGTTCACGACCTGCAGGCGCCCCACTGCCTCGCGGAAATTTAGGTGAAAAATGATCCAATGAAGAGACAATTCCCCGTAGCAAGCGCACCTCAGATTCACTAAAATTAGCACGCGTAAAAACAGAGCGCAGATTTGCAAGCATCACCTCTTTGCGTTCTTGAGGTCTAAAATATCCACGGATCTCTAAAGCATCTTCTAACTGAGATAAAAAACCATGAAACGTTGCTTTATTTGCTGGCTCCATCTCTACCGCACGAAAAGCCGTATCATTCATATCTTTTAAACCTGATTTCATCCATTCATAAGACATAAGCAAAACCGCTTGTGCGATATTAAGTGAAGCGAAAGCAGGATTAACCGGAAAAGTAATAATTTTATCAACAAGACTTATTTCATCATTTTCTAATCCCCACCTTTCTCTTCCAAATAAAATGCCGGTTTTCTGTCCAATGTTTTCACGCTGACGTAATAGATTCGCTGCTTCAACAGCACTTTTTACAGTCTTAAAACCACATCTTTCACGTGCTGTTGTAGCAAAAACATAATGCAAATCTGCAATTGCATCACGCAACGTGTCAAAAGTAACAGTGTCATTAATAACATGATCTGCTTTACTCGCAGCAGCTATAGCTTTTTCATTTGGAAATCCTTCTCGAGGTTTAACTAATCGAAGCTTAGAGAGCCCAAAATTTGCCATTGCCCTTGCTACCATACCAATATTTTCAGGCAATTGCGGTTCGACCAAAATAATAATTGGACCCTTTGTTAAATTTTTACGATTCCTATTGGTTCCAGCCATTAATTTTTCCTAATTTCATACATTCTTAAGAGAACATTCTTCCAAATAACCTTTTAACAACAAAATAATATCAATATTGTTCTTTTATCCAGAAGTTATGGGGAAGTAACAACTTAAAAATTAAAAATGAATTATAAAAACAAATAAACTTCGTTTTTTTAATGACTTAGAGTGATTGAGTAAACTCTCATGACATTTTCGTGCATCAAAAATGCTTTAATGAAGTATGCTATAAAGCTTATAGATAACAAACTGGGTTGAATTATCAAATCATAAATTCTAAAATAAGGAACATGCTCTTTATTTCTAAACTTTTTCCTGCAAAACTTATCCGCCGTTATAAACGTTTTCTTGCTGATGTTAAACGAGAAGATCAGCACATTTTTACTGTGGCGGTCCCTAATACAGGATCGATGCTCGGTTTGACAACCCCGAACTCCAATATTTGGCTTTCATATAATAACAATTCCAAGCGAAAATATGCATATCAATTAGAAATTGTTGAAGCAAATGATACTTTAGTTGGCATCAATACGACTTTGCCTAACAAACTTGCCCTAGAAGCACTTCAAAATGATTTGTTACCAGAGTTAAACGGATACAAAACAATTTTGAAGGAACAATGCTATGGTACACAATCACGAATTGATTTTCTTCTGCGTGATGGCATCCGCCCTGACTGTTATCTAGAAATTAAAAATGTTCATTTTATTCGCCAAGAAGGATTAGCGGAATTTCCTGATACCGTAACAAAACGTGGCACACGTCATCTTGAAGAACTGATAAAAGTTGTGCAACAAGGAAAACGAGCTGCTATGCTTTATGTAATTCAACGGGAAGATTGCTCAGCTTTTAAAATCTGCCATGATCTTGATTCAGCTTATGGACGTAAATTTGATTTAGCATTAGAATCGGGAGTAGAATTTTATGCTGTAAAGTGTCACGTAAGTACAAAAGGTATTTTTCCGATTCATCGAGTGGAAATAGAAAACAGATTCATCGAGTGGAAATAGAAAACAGATTCATCGAGTGGAAATAGAAAACAGAAAAAATAATGACTGATTATATTGAATATAATAAAATCCCCTTAAAATTTAACGGGCAAATTCGCATTTTTGATGAGCACGCTTTTGCTAAAATGCGTGAAGTTGGTCGTATTGCTGCAGAATGCCTTGATGCACTTATGGATATTATTAAGCCTGGCGTTACTACACAAGAAATTGATGATTTTGTCTTCATTTTTGGAGCCGAAAGAGGAGCTCTTCCTGCTGATCTGAATTATCATGGATATGGACATTCATGCTGCACATCAATTAATCACGTTGTTTGCCATGGCATCCCGAATAAAAGACCCTTACAAGAAGGCGATATTGTTAATGTTGATGTAACCTTTATTCTCGATGGTTGGCATGGAGATTCAAGCCGCATGTACCCTGTTGGAAAAATCAGACGTGCTGCAGAACGTTTGCTAAAAATAACGCACGAGAGTCTTATGAGAGCAATCGCCATAGTCAAGCCTGGAGCTACCACAGGTGATATTGGATCCGCCATTCAACGCTACGCAGAATCTGAACGTTGCTCAATTGTAAGAGATTTTTGCGGACACGGAATCGGTCAACTTTTTCATGATGCGCCTAATATTTTACATTATGGAAATCCTAGAGAAGGAATAGAACTCAAACAAGGTATGATGTTTACAATTGAGCCAATGATTAATCTTGGAAAACCACAAGTTAAGATTTTATCTGATGGCTGGACTGCTGTTACACGTGATAGATCTCTTACTGCACAGTATGAACACACAATTGGTATAACAAGTGAAGGATGTGAAGTTTTTACACAATCTCCTAAAAATATTTTTTATATTCCAAACTCAAGCGCTTAAATAAATGTAGAAATGTCATGGCTAAGAAGATAAGTAAAAAGAAAGATATCCAAAGTCATCATTTTGCATCGACATCACAATCTCCACTTACCCCAAAACCAGAAACAAAAAGTGAAAAAGTTCAGAGAAATTTACAGATAAATAAACATTACCAAGGACATCGTGAACGTCTCCGTAAACGCTATTTAAAATCAAAAGGAAGTGCACTTGAAGATTATGAATACCTTGAATTATTGCTTTTTCGCACGATTCCCCGCGCAAATACAAAACCAATAGCCAAAAATTTAATAGCACATTTTGGCTCACTAACAGACGTATTGAGAGCTGATATTCATCGACTTCAAGAAGTTCAAGGATGTGGTCCAGCAACTGCAATCGATTTAAAAATTATTTCAGATGTTGCTGGACGTCTTGCTCGCGCAGAATTGTATAAACGTGATATTTTTTCATCATGGGATAAAGTATTAGCTTATTGTAAAGCCGTCATGGCGCACGAAACACGCGAACAATTTCGTGTTCTCTTTCTTGATAAAAAAAATGGTTTACTTGCTGATGAAGTCCAACAAACTGGAACTATTGATCACACCCCTGTCTATCCCCGTGAAGTCATATCTCGAGCTTTAGAATTATCTGCATCAGGACTTATCTTAGTGCATAATCACCCCTCTGGGGATGCTAGACCTTCTCAAGCAGATGTAACGATGACATACAGATTAAAAGACGCAGCAAATGCGTTAGGGATTACTATTCATGACCATCTTATTATCGCACGAAATGAATATACAAGCTTTAAAGCATTAAAACTCATATGAATCTTACTCAATATTATTGGGGACGAATCAATTTCCTAAATCAATATCTAATATAGCCATTGAAAAATTGTATGATAACTCATCCTCATCGTCATCTCGATAGATAATACCTAAAAATTCATTACCAATATAAACTTCACAAGAATCAGTTTTTTTAGGCCGCGCTTTTACTTGCAATGCTGAATTTTGGAATATATTTTTAAAGTAATTATCAAGTTTTTTTATTTCATCAGCATTCACTATGCTCTCCTATTTTTTAAGACTCCTAAATTAACGCTTGTAAGGCGGGTAAAGCACTCCTAAGATTTCTGTAATGATAGTAAAAACTTTATTTTCAATTTTCTATATTAGCTATATTCGAAAAAGCACTCTCTTAACACATTCACTAAAAGGTCTACCATTGTGAAATATATTCATATAACTGCAAAAGTAAAAAAACGGTTAGAAAACCGTAAATTTTAAATAATTTCTACTTTATCTCCAATTTTTAGCTTTTACGTTCATAAGCACCCTCTGACGGAATATTGATCAATCACTTATAATTTTTTCTTTTTATCAAAATAAAATTCTATAAAATAAAGAGATCTTTCATCCTTTCTAACTGCTTTTTTATAAAGAAATTCCTTTTGATAATGATAGACAAACAGCTAAATAAGTTTTTTACTTTTATCCAAGATAAAAAATATTGGATATTTTTGCAAACATATAAAATCCATGGGCATTTTATACGATAGGATAACGAGAAAGAAAATTAATGACACCCTCCTTATAGACCCTATCTCCAACAGCAAGCATATGGTCTCGATCAGGAATTGGTAACGCTTCACCACAAGGTAACAAAGCTGCCAACGGTTCTGCTTCACCGCCAATGTCATCTAATGAACCAACAGCAACGAGTGCAGGTTGTTTAAGTTTGTAGAGCTCAGCTGCTGTTAACTCCTGTTTTGATGTGATAATACAAGCTGCGAGAGCACGTCTATCGCTTTTCGTGTGGTCTGCAAATTTACGAAACATTAAGCCACGTGGATTGGTAATCGTGGAAATATCTTCTGCTAAAAGAGCCTCAGCGACAGGTTGCCAATCCCCTGCTCCCGTCACCATACCAATACCTAAACCACCAAAAATGATACTGTGTACATATGTTGGATACAAAAGAGCCATAAATGCGCTAATTCGAGCCCCCATAGAATATCCCATGACATGAGCTTTAGATAACTCCAAATGCTGCAACAAACTCATTGCATCTTCAGCCATGGCTTGAGGTGTGTAAAAGCAAGGATCGTAACTTTTAACAGAATCTCCATGACCACGATTATCAAGAGCAATAACACGATACCCTGCTTCAGTGAGGACACGAAACCAACCTGTAGCGTACCAATTCACACGTGCAGAAGATGCAAAGCCATGGATCAACAAAATAGGATCTCCCTGCCCTTCTTCTCGATAAGCAAATTGCAAACCGTTATATTCAAAAAAACGAAGATCCTCTGCTGTCATTTTTTATCACCTTCGCATTTTCCACAAATAGCAGGATGAATAACACGTTGTCCCTTCTGTATTTGTTTTTCGGAAACTTCACCGGCATTAACCTCAAGAGCGAAAGTTGCAGGAACTCTCGACGCAATAATATCCGTTGAAAATGGTAAAGTTTTCTCGACAATCGACACAATAACTCCCTCAGCATTTAAAAAAATCATATCTAAGGGCAGAGGTGTATTTGCCATCCACATAAAAAATTCCTGCGTATCCTTTAACTGCTCACTTTTCTGCTGTTTAAAGAGCATTGCCCGATCTCGGGGAAAATGAGTGCGATACATTAAACCAGCTGTTGCTTGAGACGGAGTAAAAGCAATCTCTACCTTGTAAGAGATTGTACCTTGCTTTGTTTGTATTTCTAAAGGAACTGGATCAACAGGAATCTCGATAGGTGTCTTTGCTACGACTAGGCTCACTTCTAAAAAGAAAAACAGCGTCACTATAACGATATACCCTTTTTCAAAAGGTTTTAACATTTTTATCTCCACGGCAAACAATTCTTTAATTTTGTTTTACAAAATAGAAACATCAAAATTTTTAAAGTAAAAAAAATACAAAAGTTCATCTTTTTATTGCATTCAATGCAACAGTTTAATTTGCTCTATTTGATTTATGACTGTACAGATGAACTCTTTCTTGCAAATGCTGTTCACTTTAATACCTCTTATCGCTAGCGATCTTTCTATCAAAAAGAACAAGAGCAGAGTATATAGATTTAAGAAGGAGTTTAATGCGTAGCAAACGGAATCCCGATATCTGGATAAATTTCTGCTGTCATTAAGCCTTTTTCCCCTTTACCAAAACGTACAAGGACAACCTGACCAGAACGAAGCTCTGCTAAACCAAAACGACGCAATGTTTCCATATGAATAAAAATATCTTCTGTTCCCTGCCCACGGCTAAGGAAACCAAATCCCTTATCTCGATTAAACCATTTAACAATCGCACGCTCTAAACCGCTTTCTGGTGTCACAACAACATGTGTACGAGCCGGAATTTCTGACGGATGAACTGCTGAAGAGAAATCTATGGATTTCACTTGAACACATTTCAATCCCCGCTCAGTTTTCTCCACAGCACAGATCACTTTAGCACCCTCTAACGCTGTTTGAAAACCATCTCTCCGCATGACAGTAACATGTAATAATATATCGGGGAAATTAGGCAAATCAGGCACAATAAATCCATACCCCTTACTACTATCAAACCACTTAATGACACCACTGATTTCAATAATTTCACCATAAGCACCTACACTGCCCTCAGATAGGGAACAATCCTTTAATGCATCTTTACTGGTCATAATAAAACGTGATCCTGTAGCTTTAATTGTACGATATTGATTCTCTACATTTAAGTAAACATTGCTCTTGCATCAACACGCAAGCCCCAAGATAAGATTTCCCCATATTGTCGTACCTCCTCATGTGAATATCAACACGAATATTCACAAAAATGTTTGCTCATACGCCCTACATATCTTACAATTGAAAAAGAAGAGATTTTTCATCAGTAATATTTTCATGAATGTGTAACTTGCATGATGAAGAAGTTCACGATAAGGTGCAAAAACCTCAACTCATTCAAGGAAAGTGCATAATGCAATTGAAGAAAATCCTCACCAACCTCGCAGCTATCATGGCACTTGTAACAAATGTTTATGCGAATGAACCTATCAAAATTGGTGTTTACCTTCCATTAAGTGGTCAAAATGCATTTGGAGGACAACTTGAAATTGGAGGCATAGAATTGGCACATAAAAAAGTTCCAGAAATATTGGGACGTAAAGTAGAGCTTGTTATTATTGATAATAAATCTGATAAAGTAGAAGCTGCTAATGCTGTTATGCGTTTAACCGCCAGTGAACAAGTTAATGGAATTATTGGTAGTTATGGCTCTTCACTCTCGTTGGCTGGTGGAGAAATATCTGAAAAAGCAAAGACTCCAACCATTGCAACTTCTTCAACGAACCCACTTGTTACACAAGGTAAGAAATATTACTTTCGCGCTTGCTTCATAGATTCCTATCAAGGAATTGGAATTGCAACTTATGTGCGTCAAACTTTACATGCAAAAAAAGCGGCTATTCTGAAAGATATATCAAGTGATTACGCAATTGGCCTTGCAAGTTATTTCTCGCGTGCTTTCAAAAAGCTAGGTGGTGAGATTATCTCAAATTTAAACTACAATTCTGGAGATCAGGATTTTTCAGCTGTTCTTACACAGATTATAGCACAAAAACCTGATATCTTATTTATTCCATCCTACTTTTCTGAAGGTGCCATTATTATGAAACAAGCACGCGAGCTAGGTGCAAAGTTTCGGATTATGGGTGGAGATGCCATGGATAATCCAGAAACCATCACAATTGCAGGAGAAGCTGCAGAAGGTTTTTTACATACGACACTTCCCTATAGTGAAGACATGCCGAATATGTCAAAAGCTGCACAAGAATTCACAAATGAGTGGAAAGCAGCTTATCCTGGTAAAGAACCCAATATCAATTCTGTTTTGGGATACACGAGTTATATGATGTTTATGAAAGCCATTGAAAATGCTGGTAGTGCAGATCGTGAAAAGATCACTATAGCACTTAGCAAATTAAAAGATTTTCAAACCCCCTTTGGTGATATGTCTATGGACGAAAATCATAATCCTAAAATTCCTATTGGTATAATTGAAATAAAGGGTGGAAAACGTGTCTATTTAGATGAAGTTAAACCTGCTTTTTAAAAAATCAGCAATTTTTGTAGTCAAGATCTCAAGAGATAGTAGAGGGCTTTTCCTCAACTGAAATTTGATGATTTCTTATTTTATCCTGTATGAATTAACAAATGTGGAAGGATAATAGATGAGCACTGAAATGTTCATCCAGTATTTTTTTAATGCACTGGCATTGGGATCTCTTTATGGACTTATCGCTATTGGTTACACCATGGTCTACGGCATATTGAGGCTTATTAATTTTGCTCACGGTGACATCTTTATGCTAGGGGCATATTTTGTTTTCTTTTCTACAATTAGCTTTATGCCTGCTTGGACTGCAGTTCTTCTTTTTCTTCTAGCAATTCTTATTTATTATTCGGTATTTATAGGATACAAAAAGCGCCCTTCAACTTTTTGGATTGCTGTTTTTTTAGTCCTTATCTTAGGGTTTATTTACTATTTTAAAATTGCCCCACGAGATTTTACACCGATTTGGATATTGGCCTTGTGCTTTTCAATTTTTATTACAAGCGCCGTGGGTATTACTGTTGATCAATTCGCTTATAAACCTTTGCGTCATGCTCCTCGTATCTCAGCACTTATCGGCGCAATTGGAGTTTCCTTCTTTATTGAAAATCTCTCTACTGTACTCTTTAGTGGTGTCCCCAAAGGAGTAAAACAACCAGATTTTCTTGTAATACCGTTCCTATGGCATTTAAAGTCAGGAGTAGACGGAATCATTATAATTGCTCCAATGTCTCTAATTGTTCCTACTGTTTCGTTTATTCTTATCATTTTACTGTTATGGATTATCCATAAAACAAAACCTGGTCTTGCTATGCGTGCAATCTCACATGATATTGAAACGACCCGTTTGATGGGTGTTTCTGTCAATAAAGTTATTGCATTTACATTTGGCATAGGCTCAGCGCTTGCTGCTATTGCAGGGATTATGTGGTCGTTACGCTATCCTCAAATTCAACCTTATATGGGGGTTCTTCCTGGCCTCAAAGCATTTATCGCTGCCGTTATTGGAGGGATTGGCTCAATTCCAGGAGCAATGTTGGGGGGATTGTTATTAGGATTTATTGAAATTATGATTATTGCATTTTTTCCCGCATTATCTGGATATCGAGATGCTTTCGCTTTTATTTTATTAATTCTGATTTTATTGATAATGCCTACTGGATTAATGGGTAAAAAAAGTCAGGAGAAGATCTAATGGTAAAATCAGCTACAACTTTTCTATCCTGTATCAGTATTTTTATTCTTATCGGTTTTTTATTTTATGCTGACAACCATTTTAATGACTATACCCTTCGTATCATCAATCTTATTGCTATTAACGCAATATTGGCAATTTCGCTTAATTTGATTTACGGTTTTACCGGTATGTTTTCTCTAGGACATGCTGGCTTTATGGCTATTGGTGCTTATGTCTGTGCAATTTTACTTCTTTCTCCTGAACAAAAAGAAATGATGTGGATTCTTGATCCTATAGCTGAACCGTTGCATCATCTCCAATTTCCTTTTTTTATTGCCGTTGTTATAAGTGGTTTATCTGCTGCAGTTGTAGGTTTATTGATTGCTCTTCCTATATTACGGCTTGGTGGTGATTATCTTGGAATTGCAACATTGGGTTTTGCAGAAATTATTCGTATTGTCATTACGAATGCCTCATCCCTGACAAATGGTTCTTTGGGAATTAAAGGAATACCTCAAAAGGCGACATTATGGTGGAACTATGGTTGGTTAGCATTTACAATTCTCTTTATTATTCTCTTACTACGAAGCAATACTGGCAACGTATTACGTGCTATTCGTGATGATGAAATCGCCGCGAAAACAATGGGTGTTAACGCTTTTTTCTACCGGAGCTTTTCCTTCACTGTTGGTGCATTTTTTGCAGGTATAGGAGGAGCATTAATGGCTGCTCTCATTTCAACGATCGATCCAAAAATGTTTAATTTTCTCCTAACATTTAATATTTTAATGATTGTTGTTGCTGGTGGGCTTGGTTCAATTACAGGAAGCGTTCTTGGGAGCATTATTATTACAGTGATGCTTGAATGGCTTCGTATTATTGAAAGTCCTTTTGATTTGGGTTTTGTCCATATTCCAGAGACACCTGGGCTTCGTATGGTTGTTTTTTCTCTTTTATTGCTAGTCATTATCCTCTTTTGGAGAAAAGGGTTGTTGGGACAACATGAATTCTCATGGAATGGAATTTATAGCTTTTTGACACGTAAGAAACTCTCTAATACTGAGGGAAAGCTATGAACGACACCATCCTTTCACTCAACAATGTTTTGATGCGTTTTGGCGGCTTGGTTGCTGTAAATGACATTAATATGACAATTAAACGGGGAACAATTACTGGATTAATCGGTCCAAATGGAGCTGGAAAAACGACAGTTTTTAATATGATTTCTGGATTTTATGCTCCCACAAGTGGAACAATTCTTTTTGATGGTAAAAAAGTTTCTGGATCTTCTCCTTATATTATCTGCAGACGCCATATTGCACGAACATTTCAAAATATTCGCCTTTTTTCAGGATTGACAGTTTTGCAAAATGTTATGGTAGGAGCTCATGTTCGACAAAAATATCCGTGGTTTTCTTCAGCACTGTTTTTTCCAAAAGCAATAAAAGAAAAGCGAGAAGTCCATAAAAATTCAATGGAACTTCTTGAACGGCTTCAGCTTGATCATCTTGCGAATCAATCGGCAATGACTCTGCCCTATGGTGTACAACGACGTCTAGAAATTGCACGTGCTCTAGCGACAAAGCCAAAATTGCTGCTTCTTGATGAACCTGCTGCGGGTATGAATCCACAGGAAAGTGAGGATCTTAGAAAATTCATAGCAAAAGTGCAGAAAGACTTTGATCTTACAATTCTGCTTATAGAACACGATATGAAAGTTGTTATGGGGCTTTGCCAATATATTTGGGTAATGGAATATGGCTGTTGTATTGCCAATGGTACACCGGATGAAATTCGTAACAACCCTAAAGTTATTGAAGCTTATCTTGGCGGAGATGTTTATGGATATTCTTAAAATCAAAAATCTTCACGTTCATTATGGTGCCATTAAAGCTATCCAAAACCTTTCTATGTCTATAAAAAAGGGGAGTATAGTAACTTTAATTGGCGCCAATGGAGCAGGAAAAAGTAGCATTGTACGCTCTATTACAGGACTCAACCGATCTGTTTATGGAGAAATTACCTATAAAGGCGAATCAATTATTAAAAAATCACCAGAAAAAATTTTACGCTTAGGCATTGCTCTCAGTCCTGAAGGGCGGCGTATCATGCCCCACCTCACTGTTTTAGAAAATCTACACCTAGGTGCTTATATTCGCCATGATAAGCTAGCAATTGCTCGTGATATTGAATGGGTATTTGATCTCTTTCCACGTTTACGTGAAAGGGCAAAACAATTGGGCGGAACAATGTCTGGTGGTGAGCAGCAAATGCTTGCTGTAGGTCGTGCACTCATGAGTAATCCTGACATGGTAATATTAGACGAACCCTCTCTAGGTTTAGCACCACTTCTTGTAAAAGAACTTTTTTCAATTATCCGAAAAATTAATGATATGGGAAAAACCATTCTTCTTATTGAGCAAAATGCATTTGCTGCGCTTTCGATTGCTGACTATGCCTATATTTTAGAGGTAGGGCACATTTTATTTCATGGTGAAGGCAAAACGATGCTTTTTGATCCACGTGTTAAAGAAGCATATCTTGGTGGATAAAAACTACACAGCATTAAAAAGTCAACAGTGCCCCTTTTCAAAAAAACGCGCTATTTTAAGAGAACAATGTTTTTATGAAATTCTTTTCATAAAATTCCCGATTTCTTACAACCACCACTTCTCTGGGCTGAACACGCCTGCTGCTTGTTCTATAATGTACGCTATCTGAAAGATAACTTCCTCAGCGAAAGGTTTACCAATCAATTGCAATCCTAGTGGTAGTCCATTTTCTGAAAGACCAGCAGGAACAGAGATACCTGGTAGACCAGCCATATTAACGGGCACAGTAAAAATATCATTGAGATACATTGCTACAGTATCTTTTTTTATTTTTTCATCGGCAATACTAAAGGCGGGTGTTGGTGTTGCCGGTGTGAGGATAGCATCAATACCGGACGCAAAACATTGATCAAAATCACGCTTTACCAATGTTCGAACTTTTTGGGCTCTTAAATAATAAGCATCATAATAACCCGATGAGAGAACATAAGTACCAATCAAAATACGACGTTTAACTTCATCTCCAAAACCAGCTGAACGGGTATTTTCATACATTTCAATAACGTCTTTTCCTGGTATACGAAGACCAAAACGAACACCATCATAGCGTGCCAAATTAGAAGATGCTTCTGCAGGAGCGACAATGTAGTAAGCAGGCAAAGCATATTTTGTATGGGGTAATGAAATATCGCTTATTTCAGCACCCGCTTCTTTTAGCCAATTCATTCCTTTTTGCCAAAGATCAATAATTTCAGAAGACATTCCTTCCATATGATATTCTTTTGGAATTCCAATTTTCATTCCTTTGATTGATTGACCAAGATAGCTTTCATAATCAGGGACCGGTAAATTAACAGAAGTAGAATCTTTTTTATCAAAAGAAGCCATTGATTTAAGCAAAAGAGCACAATCGCGAACATCACGTCCGATAGGCCCAGCTTGATCAAGTGATGAAGCAAAAGCGATAGTACCCCATCGTGAACAACGCCCATAAGTTGGCTTAATTCCTACTGTTCCAGTAAATGCCGCTGGCTGGCGTATTGAACCGCCTGTATCTGTTGCTGTTGCACCAGCACAAATCCGCGCGGCAACAGCAGCTGCAGAACCACCAGATGAACCACCAGGCACCAGCTTCTCATGGGAGCCTTTTTTTCTCCATGGACTAATGACAGGACCATAATATGACGTCTCATTGGAAGACCCCATAGCAAACTCATCCATATTGAGCTTACCTAACATAACAGCTCCATCCTGCCATAAATTAGCAGATACCGTTGATTCATAATGCGGTTTAAAACCATCAAGAATATATGAGCAAGCTTGAGTATGAACCCCCTGTGTGGCAAAAAGATCCTTAATTCCCAACGGAATTCCTTCTAAAGCTCTCCCCTGCCCTCTAGCCAAACGGCACTCTGATTCAGCAGCCATTTTTCTTGCTTCTTCTGCTGTTATTGTCACATAAGCATTCAAAGTTGGATTAGCCAATTCAATTGCTTTTAAATAAGCTTCTGTTAATTCAGTTGCTTTGAACTCTTTCTTTATGAGAGAATCACGAGCTTGTGCAATGGTAAAGGTTGTTAAATCGGTCATATTGGTTCTCAAGTTCTTAAAATACAAAAATTACTCGACGACTTTTGAAACAAGAAAGAAGTTTTCTTCTGTAACAGGTGCATTTGCTACGATATCTTCTGCTAGATTACCATCTATGACACTATCTTCTCGCATTCGTAAAGCCATTGGTATCACAGATGTTAATGGTTCAACACTCCTAACATCGACTTCATCTAATTGTTTTACAAAACCTAAAATGACATTGAGTTCTTTTGTCATACGTTCTGCTTCATCGTCATGGACAGCAATACGCGCTAAATGCGCTACCCGCTTGACTGTTTCTTGATCAACAGACATACTGTGCCTTTCTGCTTTTTTATTTTTACATTTGCCTATTGGCTATACAAGGCTGCGTTTGCAAGCGCAAGAATATTGATAACCTGAAACACGAAAAGACTTAAATTATAAATCATATGGCTATTATTAATATCAATGAAGTTATGACACATCTTTTACCTGGGCAAGTCATAGCAGGTTTAGATTTGGGAAAAAAAACGATTGGAATTGCAGTTTCTGATATAGGGCTAACTTTTGCAAATCCGCGTCCTGTAATTCAACGAAAAAAAATCATGGAAGATGCGCACAGCCTTATAAAAATTTTTGATCATGAAAATGTGGGGATTATTATCATTGGATTACCCCTTAATATGAATGGAAGCTGCGGTCCTCGTGCTCAAGCAACCAGAACTTTTGTCAGCACTATGAAAGCATATATAAAAATTCCATTTGTTTTTTGGGACGAACGTTTATCAACAATTGCCGCAGAACGTTCTCTTCTAGAAATGGATGTATCACGCGCTAAAAGAGCAACAAGAATTGATTCGGCCGCTGCTGCTTTCATATTGCAAGGTGCACTCGATAGACTTCAAAGCCTTCATCATATGGAAGGATAAAGAACATTTAACAAATGTCCTGCATTATACCGTGCAATAAGCATTCCATAGGAAGATCTCCATTGTCCTCCAAGGCGGCTTTCCATATAAGCATTTGCCACATGTTCTATATCTATAGAACGTAATGACGCGGCGGCGGCGGCATACGCTACTTGTTCAACAAAAAATCTTCCAGCTCCCTCACTTGCCGATGCCATCTCAGCAGCAGACTTAATGATCTCGATTGCCCGTAGTCCAGCTGGTCCAATATCAACAGCAATTTTTTCTAACAATTTCTGAAATAATCCCGGTGCCCTTTCGGCGATGAGAATTGCATCTTTCACCAATTGATTCGCAGAGCTATTTCTCACAATCCGTGCAGGACCATTGTACAACATTTGTGATAATGGATTACCTTCTACAAAACTTTCGATGCCAAGCTGTGCAATAATCTCGCCAATAATAGGTATGACGAGTTGGCTTACATGATAAGCAATAATAGGAGTCATAATTCTCGCAAAAGCTGCTTCAGAGCGATCATTTGCAGCATTATCAAAGGCTCGTGCTAAACGTAAAACCAATGCTTGTGCAGCAGCAACATCCAGTGCAATATCAGCAAAAATACGTTCTGTTAATGGGGGCAAAGGTTGATCTGGCATCTTTTGCCGAAAAAAATCGATACCAGATTGGAGTGCAGCGCGCAAAACACCTGCCGATACGACAGATTGATCAAAACGCATCATCGTTTCAATATCTTTAATGACTTTCAATCCCTCCCCCATATTTCCTAAAAGCCAACCATAACTCCCTTGAAATTCAACAACTCCCTCTGGAGTTAAAGATTCTCCAGGACGTTGTAGCAAATGACGAATCGATATAATGCCATTTAACGCTCCATTTTCTTGTATTCGTGGAACTAAAAAGCAACTTAAATGACCATCTGATTCTGCACTCACAAGATATCCATCAACTATAGGGTTAATAACATTCGTTTTTACAACATTTAAACGGTACAGATCACAGCCAACTTTTTCATCAAAAGAAATTTTTTTAACAATTGGGAAATTGAAAGAGTACTTTTCGTGTTGTTCAACATCATCAAAAGCACAGGTAAATGAAGCCGCCCTTTTGCTATTAATAGGTTTAGACGATGAATCATATTGTCGTGATAAAAGCACATTTTGCCATTTGTTAAAGAGCCCAACATCACTAATTAAGACTGCTATAGCTGCACTTGCTATAATCACCTCATTCAAATGCCCTGTTTCTAAACCAGCAGATAAAGCTAAGCGAATTGCACGAGCTTGGTAGCGTACTCCGTTTTCTGAAGTGGTATTCTCCCAAAGTGAAGTGACCAAGCCAGCGTGTCTAGAATATTGTTGAAGAGCTTGATAAGAAGAATGGATCTCTAATTTTTCTATTGGATGTCCCCATTCATCATTGTAACGCAATATGGGCCGATAATGATTCGCTAAAGAGGAAAGCTCCCATGCTTCACGACTCGCTACAAAATCTCCTATTTCTTCAAAACTTGCTAATAAAAATTTAGGCAACGTAGAAGCAATACGAAACATAAGCGTATCACTGAGAAACGCATTTTTTTTGCGGACATTTTGCGCAGATACAGCACTCATAGGCATATTCCTATTATTCAAATCATTCACATCATAGACTATTTGTCATTTTGCAATTAAAAAACATTTATTATATTCAAACAAATGCTTGTTTAATCTGTTTAGAGAGAGATAGAAAATAATGCTATGACTCAAAATACTTTTTTTCCCCTTTTTCCCCATCAACATCTTTTAGGCATTAAAGATTTGAGTGTAGAAGATCTCACCGTATTGCTGGATCGTGCAGATGCAAATGTTAATCTCTCTAAAAAAATTGATAAAATGAAATCTCCAGTGTGTGGATACACTCAAATTAATCTTTTCTTTGAGGCTTCCACGCGTACACAATCTTCTTTTGAATTAGCTGGAAAACGTTTAGGCGCAAACGTGATGAGTATGGCTATTGGCAATTCATCTGTAAAAAAAGGAGAAACATTAATTGATACAGCAACAACCCTCAATGCAATGAAACCAGATATACTTGTTATTCGTCATAATAGCGCTGGAGCTGCCGCTTTGTTAGCAAAAAAAGTGAATTGTTGTGTGATTAATGCAGGTGATGGTGCCCATGAACATCCAACACAAGCTTTATTAGACGCTCTGACAATTAAAAGGACAAAAGGCCGCATTGAAGGATTAACTGTTGCAATTTGCGGAGATATTTTGCATTCACGTGTCGCGCGTTCTAATATCCTCAGTCTCAACGCCTTGGGAGCTCGGGTTCGTGCTGTTGCGCCTTCTACACTCCTACCCACAGGAATTGCTGATATGAGTGTTGAGGTTTTTAACACGATGAAAGAAGGACTTAAAGGTGCTGATGTCATCATGATGCTCCGCTTACAACATGAACGTATGGCAGGTTCCTTTATTCCCTCCATTCGTGAATATTTTCATTATTTTGGTTTACATAAAGAAAATTTGTCTTATGCCAAAAGTGATTGCATTGTTTTGCACCCTGGTCCAATAAACCGTGGCATAGAAATAGCATCTGACATAGCAGATGGACCACAAAGTATGATTCATACACAAGTAGAAATGGGAATCGCTGTACGTATGGCTGTCATGAAGGCTTTATTGGATTCACGCCTTAAAGCAAGTGGAGAGAAAAAATGATAAAGCCAATCGTTTTTCAAAATGCCCGTGTTATTGACCCCTCACGCACAATGGATGAAGTTGGCACTGTCATTGTTGAAAATGGACTGATTGTAGCCGCTGGAAAAGAAGCATTAAATCAAGGTATCCCCGAAGGGGCAGAAATTATTAATGCACAAAACAAAGCAATCCTTCCAGGACTTGTTGATGCTCGTGTTTTTGTTGGAGAGCCAGGAAATGAAAGTCGTGAAACAATTACATCAGCAAGCCAATCTGCAGCAGCCGGTGGTATTACTTCTTTCCTTATGATGCCAGACACGAATCCAATTATCGATACTGTAGCACTTGTTAAATTTATTAGGCATACAGCACAAGAAATGTCATCGGTCAATATTTATCCTGTTGCTGCGATCACTCAAGGTTTTCAGGGACAAGAAATAACCGAGTTTGGTTTGCTAAAAGATGCAGGAGCTGTTGCTTTTTGTGAAGGAAAAAAAACACTTCAAAATTCATCTGTTATGCGGCGTGCTATGACATATGCACGTGATTTCGATGTTCCATTAATGCATGAAACACAAGATGAAGATCTTACAGGAAAAGGCGTTATGAATGAAGGACTCCTAGCGAGTTGGCTTGGTCTTTCTGGAATCCCTCGAGAAGCAGAAGTTATTCCACTCGAAAGAGATTTGCGCTTAGCTGCATTGACACAAACACGCTATCATGCGGCACAAATATCGACAGCATTATCTGCTGAAGCATTGCGCTTAGGCAAACAACGCAGCGAAAAGATTTCAGCCGGTGTATCTATTAATCACTTGTCTCTTAATGAAAATGACATTGGTGAGTATTGTACATCTTTTCGTCTTATGCCTCCATTGCGTAGAGAAGAAGATCGCAGAGCAATGATTGAAGCAATAAAAGATGGAACGGTAGATATTATTGTCTCTTCCCATGATCCTCAGACTGTTGATACAAAACATTTACCATTTAATGATGCAGCAACAGGTGCCATTGGTATGGAAACTTTATTGAGTGCAGCTTTACGCCTTTATCATGATGAAAGCATCTCTCTTTTACGATTAACAGACCTTTTATCAACAACACCTGCAAAACTCTTTGGTCTGAATGCAGGGACCCTCAAAAGAGGTTCTTATGCGGATCTCATTTTGGTTGATCTTGAAGAACCATGGGTGGTTTCTGCAAAGAAACTATATTCACGCTCAAAAAATACACCTTTTGAGAATGCACGCTTCCAAGGGCGTGTTATTCAAACTTTTGTTAAAGGACAATCAATTTTTAAACTTGATCAGTAAACTTAATGAGATTTTTAATGAATGAAAGTGAAATAGTTTTTCAGTTTTGGACTTGGTTTATCTTTCTGATGTCCTATCTCACCGGATCGATCCCATTTGGTTTGCTTTTTACGCGATTAGCTAAACTTGGTGATGTAAGAACAATTGGCTCTGGTAACATTGGAGCGACAAATGTTCTACGGACAGGAAATAAAAAAGTTGCCGCTTTCACACTTCTTTGCGATATGTTGAAGGGAACTGTTGTTATTCTTTTTATAAAATTTTTAGATGCTCCGATAGAAAATAGTCTCCTTATTTCTTTAGTTGGTTTTTTTGCATTCTTGGGGCATCTTTTTCCCATATGGTTGAAATTTAAAGGTGGAAAAGGTGTTGCTACCTATCTTGGTGTGTGCTTAGGAGTCTACTGGCCAGCAGCAATTATTTTCATTGTTGTATGGATGACGATTCTTCTACTCACACGCTACTCTTCATTATCCGCACTTATTGCTGTGATTATCACTCCGATATTTGTTTTTTACTTTTCCGATCCTTATTTCTCTTTTATGCTGTTTGTGATGAGCATATTTGTGTATATAAAACATTATGTAAATATTCGTAGATTATTAGTTGGAAAAGAAAGCAAGGTTGGTAAATAAAACGGGGATGAATAAAGGAATCTTGCTCACTGATCGTCAACGTCTCAATTGGTTACGGTTATTGCGAAGTGAAAATATTGGAGCAGTGAGTTTCCGCAATCTCATTGATCATTATAAAACAGCAGAAAATGCTTTAGCGGCACTTCCTGAGCTTGGTAGAAAAGGTGGGCTTTCTACTTCTATTCGAATAACAACGATAGAAGATGCTGAAAAAGAAATACAAGAAGCTGAAAGGTTAGGCATTCGGTTTATCGGTGTCGGAGAACCGGATTATCCTGCTTTCCTTAAGGTCACGGAATCTCCCCCTCCTCTCATTGCCATAAAAGGGAATGTTTCAGTTTTCCAAAAACCTTCTGTTGGAATTGTAGGATCTCGCAATGCTTCAGCGGCTGGCAAAAAACTTGCTGCTCAATTTGCTAATTTTCTTGGAGATGCTGGTTTTACAACAATCTCCGGACTTGCTCGCGGAATTGATAGCATTGTACATCAATCAAGTTTATTAACAGGTACAGTCGCAGTAATGGCTGGTGGAATTGATCACATCTACCCTCCTGAAAATAAAAAACTCCATGAAGATATTATCGCCAATGGGGGAGCGATTATCAGTGAAATGCCGATTGGTTGGAAGCCACGCGCTATCGACTTTCCACGGAGAAACCGCATCATTGCAGGTCTCTCGCTCGGTCTCTTAGTTGTAGAAGCTGCTCTACGATCAGGTTCCTTAATCACCGCACGTCAAGCCGCAGAAATGGGACGATTAACTTTCGCCATTCCCGGCTCTCCACTTGATCCAAGATCTGTTGGTACAAACAACTTAATTAAAGATGGCACTCTGCTCACCACGCATCCCTCTGACATCATCGAAATGCTTACACCATTAACCCCAATTTCCGCACATTCCCAACTCAATTTTTTTGAGGAACCGTCCTCTCTACAACTTGAAAAGGATAGCTCCATCCTTCCTAATCAAAAAACCAGCAGTCCCTCTTCGGTTGTAGATGATGCAGAGCGTGCGGCCGTTTTTTCCGCCCTTTCAACAACTCCAATCGATCTAGATACACTGAGCACTCACTCAGGTGTTTTACTGCCACACCTTTACCTTGTGCTTGTAGAGCTCGAGCTTGCTGGAAAGCTTATTCGACACTCTGGTGGTTATGTGTCATTGTCGAATTCGGATCTTCCCCAAGAGCCTCAGCACTATTAATAATGCTTTGCCCTTCTTTAGCAACCATATCCAAAAGCAACGCTAAAAGTGGGCTATGTGCTTGACGCGCCATCTGATTCATTTGTTCTGACATATCTGTAATATATTGGATAACTTTTAAATGATTTATAAACATAATTCTCTATCCTTGAGCATTTCCCCTCCTACTTCTCAATAGATGTTATCTTAGTAATTTTCCGTATGTTTTTGTATTAATAGTATAAAATAAACAGTGTAACTTTATATAGGGTGTATTTTAATAATAACAATCACAAGTTGTGCAATATTAATGTTTTTTATATGGCTAATATTTTTTTATGTGCTCTTAACGAATTGCCATTAGCTATTCCTATGAAAGAGGTTTATAAAAAAAATTTTTATTTCAACATTCGGGTAAAATTATGGATATCGTTATCGTTGAATCTCCAGCAAAAGCAAAAACAATTAATAAATACCTTGGTTCTCAATATAAAGTAGTCGCATCATTTGGACATGTTCGTGATTTACCGGCAAAAGATGGCTCTGTTCTACCCGATCAAGATTTTTCTATGAAATGGAGTGTAGATTCTGCTGCTGCTAAGCGTTTGAATGAAATAGCAAAGGCTGTCAAAGAGGCGGATAGCCTCATCTTAGCAACAGACCCTGATCGTGAAGGAGAAGCAATTTCATGGCATATTCTTGATGTGCTTCGTCAAAAAAAAGTTTTAAAGGATAAACCTGTTAAACGGGTTGTCTTTAATGCCATCACCAAAAAATCTGTTCTTGATGCCATGAGTAATCCACGTGATATTGATACATCACTTGTAGATGCATATCTCGCACGTCGTGCTCTTGATTATCTCGTTGGTTTTACACTCTCACCTGTTTTGTGGCGTAAACTTCCTGGTGCACGTTCAGCTGGTCGCGTTCAATCCGTTGCTCTACGTATTATTTGTGATCGAGAATCGGAAATAGAACATTTTATCAAAGAAGATTATTGGTCTATTACAACAAGCTTAAAAACCATCCGAAATGATGTTTTCCAAGCAAGATTAACAATGTTTAATCAAAAAAAGATTGGCAAACTTGATATTCAATCTCAAGAACAAGCAGATCAAATTCGTCTTATGTTGGAGGAAGCAAAATATCATACACTCAATGTTGAAGCAAAGCCCACAAAGAGGAATCCTTCTCCTCCGTTTACAACATCTACTTTACAGCAAGCAGCTTCTTCAAAATTAGGATTTTCAGCCTCTCGCACTATGCAAGTTGCACAAAAACTTTATGAGGGCATTGAAATCAATGGTGAAATGGCTGGACTTATTACTTATATGCGTACCGATGGTGTGCAAATAGCTCCAGAGGCCATTGATTCAGCAAGAAAAGTCATTCATACCTCCTTTGGCAGTGATTATGTTCCTGAAAAACCACGTTTTTATTCAACAAAAGCAAAGAATGCACAAGAAGCACACGAAGCTATTCGCCCAACCGATTTTCAACGAATACCAAAACAAGTACGAAGTTTTCTCGATAGTGATCAAGCAAAACTCTATGAACTGATATGGAAGCGCGCTATTGCTAGCCAGATGCGTTCAGCTGAAATTGAACGCACAACTGTTGAAATTGAAGCACAACAAGGAGAAAACTACGCGAAGTTACGTGCGACAGGTTCTGTTATTCGTTTTGATGGCTTTATTTCTGTTTATACTGATCCACGAGAAGAAGAAAACGATAATGAAGAAAATGAAACAACACGTTTACCGCAAATAAACACTGGTGAAGCACTTACAAAAGAAAAAGTTGAAACTATACAACATACAACAGAGCCACCTCTCCGTTATTCTGAAGCTTCCTTAATTAAAAAGCTTGAAGAATTAGGAATCGGTCGCCCTTCGACTTATGCGTCTACATTATCCACACTTTGTGATCGTGGATATATTGTCATTGATAAACGGAAACTTATTCCTGATGCAAAAGGGCGTATTGTTACAGCTTTTCTTGAAAATTTCTTTAATCGCTATGTAGAATATGGTTTTACAGCAGATCTTGAGGAAAAACTGGATCTTATATCGGATGGCAAACTTTCTTGGAAAGATGTAATGCGTGATTTTTGGGATGGATTTAATACATCTATTACCAACATCAAAGAACTGCGTATCACAAATGTCCTTGACGTTTTAAATGTGACATTAGCTCCTCTTGCTTTTCCTACACGTGAAGATGGAAGTGATGTCCGTTCTTGTCCTCTTTGTAAAAACGGTGAGTTATCATTAAAGCTAGGACGTTATGGCGCATTTGTTGGCTGCTCTAATTATCCTGAGTGCAAATACACACGCCAACTTGGAACAGAGACAGGAGAAGAGCATGAAGCCATGCGTAATGATGAACCTATCATACTTGGTATTGATCCTCAAACAGGAAAAGATATTTCTCTTCGCAATGGTCGTTTTGGTCCCTATATTCAGCTTGGTGAAAGCAAAGAATCCAAACGTGCAGGACTACCAAAAGAATGGCAAGCAGAAAATGTAACCCTTGATAAAGCCTTGGCCTTACTCTCCCTGCCTCGTGAAATTGGCAAGCATCCTGAAACAGGAAAAATGATTACAGCAACTATCGGGCGTTATGGTCCCTACCTTACGCATAATGGCAAATCTGCTCCTCTTGTTCATGTGGATGAAGTTTTTGATATTGGCATCAATCGTGCCGTTACAGTGCTTGCTGAAAAAAAAGAAAATAAAACAACGCGGAGTAGAACAACCTCAGCTGCACTCGCAACATTAGGGGAGCACCCAGATGGAGGAGCTGTCACCTTACGCGATGGGCGTTATGGTCCATATGTTAATTGGGGCAAAATTAACGCAACATTGCCAAAAGACAAAGAACCAATTAGTGTAACACTTTCAGAAGCATTAGAACTTATATCGGTTAAAGAATCTGGTAAAAAAGCAACCGGTAAAGTTTCCAATAAAAAAACAAAAAGAGCTCCTTCCAAAAGAAAAGAGACATAAAATTTGACTAAAGGTGCAAAAAAAACAAAATATTTCCAATCATTCAATATGGAACAGCTGCCCAACAAGGCGGAAATTCTTTCCTTTATTAAGGAGTATCCTGACCAATCCAGTAAACGCGAAATTGCCAAAGCTTTTAACTTAAAAGGTGATTCTCGTATCTGGTTGAGAGGTATATTACGTGAGCTGAAAGATGAAAACCTCATATCAAACCAACGTAAAAGGGCAATAAACAAAGAAAAATTACCACCTGTTGCTTTGGTAAAAATTAATGGCCGAAATGAAGATGGCGGTTTAATTGCTCAACCTCTTAAATGGGAAGGTGATGAAAAACCAAATATCGAAATACACTCTTTTCATCACATAAAAGGAACAAACGTTGGCGTTGGAGATCACGTTCTTGTAAAAATTTTTCAAAATAAAACGTCTCAACACCCTCATTATACAGGGCGAATTATTCGTAAAATTGATGCGTCCCCAAAGAGCGTATTTGGTGTTGTACAAAAATTAAAAACTAATCAATGGAAATTTATCCCTATAGAACGCAAAACGAATGAACTCATTATTGAGAGCGCCAAAACAGACTCAAAAATAAAGATAAAATCTGGTGACCTTGTTGAAGTTGAGATTAAAAAAAATACTGGTTATGGACTAAAAAGCGCACAAATCAAAAATATTTTAGGATATATTGAGAGTGAAAAAACACTATCGATGATTGCTCTTCTCTCAAAAGGAATTCCCTATATTTTTCCTGAAAATGTTCTTGAGCAAGTAAAGCATATAAAACCTGCTAACATAGAAAATCGTGAAGATTGGCGGCAATTACCACTTATTACAATTGATCCAGCAGATGCAAAAGACCATGATGATGCGGTCTATGCAACAAAAGATAAAGATCCTAAAAATCCTGGTGGTTGGATTATTGTTGTCGCGATTGCAGATGTTTCTTATTATGTTAAAACAGGAAGTTCTTTAGATAAAGAAGCATTAAAACGAGGGAATTCTATTTATTTTCCTGATCATGTTGTACCAATGTTGCCAGAACGCATTTCTAATAATTTATGTTCTCTACGTGAAGGAAAGGAAAGACCAGCTTTAGCCGTTCGTATGATTTTTGATGCGAATGGGCACAAACGAAAACATAGTTTTCATCGTGTTATGGTGCGTGTATTAGCTAAACTTTCTTATCAAGAAGTCCAATCAGCAATTGAGGGAAAGATAAATGAAAAAAGTTCTCCCTTTTTTAAGAACATTTTGCTGCCCTTATGGGAATCTTATGAACTCCTTAAAATCGCGCGGAATCTTCGACAACCATTAGAGTTAGAAATAACAGAAAAGAAGATTATACTTGATAAAAATGGGTGCATCAAAGATGTTGTGAATGAACCTCACTTAGAAGCCCATCGTTTGATCGAAGAATTCATGATCCAAGCGAATATCGCAGCTTCTGAAACATTAAAAGAACATCATCAACCCCTCCTCTATCGTATCCATGATAAACCCTCTCTTGCAAAACAAGAAGTACTACGAACTTTTCTTCAAAGTTTGGGGATATCACTCTCTCGAGGGGCAGAACTTACCTCAGCGCGTCTTAATAGTATTTTAACAAAAGTGGCGAATACCCAACAACAAGAATTAGTCAATCAGGTTATTTTGCGCGCCCAATCTCAAGCTGAATATAATCCTAAAAACATTGGCCATTTTGGTTTAAACTTACAGAATTATACGCATTTTACATCACCAATTCGTCGATATGCTGATCTTATTATCCATCGCGCACTGATTAAAGTTTTAAAATTAGGGAATGATCAATTAACAGAAGCACAAGAGCAAAATCTTGAAGAAATAGCTACTCAAATTTCTTTATATGAACGTCGTGCAATGATAGCTGAAAGAGAAACCATTGATCGACTTGTCGCACACTACTTAACCAACAAAATCGGCTGTATTTTTACAGGACGTATTTCTGGTGTTACAAAAG
Source organism: Bartonella sp. P12B (assembly GCF_055796185.1). NCBI lineage: Bacteria > Pseudomonadati > Pseudomonadota > Alphaproteobacteria > Hyphomicrobiales > Bartonellaceae > Bartonella > Bartonella sp. P12B. The sequence goes on from NZ_JBTTDI010000003.1 coordinate 231,200, forward strand.
CAGGTCTTTTTATCTCACTTGATAGACTTAATACAGATGGTTTTGTACACATTTCTACACTTAAAGATGATTACTATTATTTTGATGAAGCGCAACATATTCTTGTAGGAAAGCATAGTCATAAAGGTTACCAACTGAGTGATAAAGTAGAAGTAAAACTTGTAACCGTACAGCCTTTTGCTGGTGCTTTAAGCTTTGAGCTCTTAACAGAACCTCGTCCAATAGCTTTTTCCTCTACTTCCTATCATAAAAGCAAATTTATAACAAAAAAAAGAAAATACAATTTTATAAAAAAATATTAATATAAAAATATAAACTATAGAAAATTAGAAATTATTATGTAATTTACTATAAATTTTATCTCATTTACCTATAAAATAAAATTTATTCATTATATAATATTTTATATTTATAAAATATAAAAATAATACAAAATATTTATCATAATTTTTTATATTAAATTAATTATAAATTATACAATTTAATAGATTTGTTTTTTTATTATAAATCAATTTTTTATAAATTGAATAACTAAAGATACAATTAAGCTATCTTAATAAGAGCTAAAAAGCTTTTAAAATTCAAAAATTATTGGTATGCAATCGTTATAGAACTTACAATCATGAGTTCTATTAGCATAGCATGAAGAATATATTTTTAGCTTCTAATAACTGAAAAAAATATTTCAAAGAGTGCTATCAGCTATAGCAGAATGGTAGAATCGTTATAATGAATAGCGAAGTTTAAAGCTTTTTAAGGTTCTAAATTTTTTGACGCAATATGAAGTTTGTTCACTTTAAAATTTATAATTATATTTCATCATGACAGTTCTGTTTATCCTATCAAAGCTTTGAATAACAGTTTTGAAACAGTTAAAAAAAGGATTTCTTACTTTTTTATGCGATCATACTAAGCTTAGTTCTTTGATGGGGTCTATGTTGATAAAAATATAAGGTTTCATATTTTTACTGGCTGCATCTTTGTTGTATTTGCTGCTATCCAAATTTTTATCACTTAGAAATTAAGTCCATAATAAAAAATATAGACGACTACTCCCTCTATCTTTTTTACGTTTTCAAGCTTAATGATGACAGTAAGTCTTTATGATGTTATCTAAATGGAAGAATTACCTCTTATAATACCTTCGCATATATATATTGGATAATGAAAATCAGGCAGAACACTTGATGGCAACATTCGTAATTGGTAACAATTTCTCTTGAGCGGTATATTAGTATTATAAGCAATTATGCCACAAATCGATGTTATTCTTTTAGAGCAATATCATATTTAAGAGTTATTGGAACTTTTATCATGAATAATAAAACATCTATAACTTTTGATGTTTTCTCTCTCTTTTTGGAAGCATATCTAAAAGACCTTATATCGTCGGACTTACACATTTAGAGGCACGTCTCAAAGGGTATGAATTTATTCCTACTTATTTTTCTTTTGTTTCGTTATGGAATCAGTACCTCATTAAGACAATCATTACTGGATAATTAGGATATCTTTTTTTTTAGCAATAAAAGGGAGCTATTACTTGATGGCTTGTTTCTTTGCTTATATTTTTATTTGACTAATTGTACAACGCATGAGGAAATTAATCAGCTCTTGACTTTTTTTAGAACATCCGTAGTGTTGCCGCAAAATTTAATTACATTAAAACAGATTTTAAGAGTAAATTGTTTTCAGTAAAATAAAGGATGCTTAAATTATGGCTAAAGCAGCAACCATTAAGATCAAGCTTTTATCAACTGCAGAGACTGGTTTTTTCTATGTAACAAAGAAAAATAGTCGTACGATGACAGATAAAATGAGTAAACGTAAATATGATCCAGTTGTAAAAAAACACGTTGAATTTAAAGAAACAAAAATTAAATAATTGATTACATATTTAACTGACAAGTTCTGTAGCGTAGAATAAAGGTAATTTTATTATTCTTTAGAAGGATTTTTCAAGATGTGTTCTTAATATTTTTAAAGTTGAAGGTGTTAGTATACCTGTAACTTATATGTTGTATATAGAGATTTGGAACGCTTTTTTTCTTTTTTGTTTATTTACATTATGACAAAAATACTTATTATAAGATTGTGTTTTATTTTTTAACACGTGCATGAAATTGCAAAGCGTATTAAATGTATAAGAATTTCTTAGTTATACTGAATAATAAAGAATGAAATTTATGCAAAAATTGTAAGGGATTCTCAGTCAATAAAACGTATCACCGTAGCAGTTTATTTGTTTTATGAAAAAAGAGGCTTATTTTAAGATAAAAGATTTAAATCTAAAGGCAATTGGCTTTAGTATTTTTGTTATTTTTACTATTCTTGTCATTATAACATTTTATTTTAAATATACTGAAACACCCCCTAAAAAAGTAAATTTTTTCTCTAAAGAATCTGTCAAAGGTTATGCATTCATCATTGACGGTGATTCAATTATAATTTCTTCTGTTACGATTCGTCTTGCAGGAATAGATGCCCCTGAGCTCGGACAATTTTGTGGTAATAAGAAAATGCGCTATCCATGTGGACTTGAAGCAAAAAAATATTTAGAACGACTCATAGCAAATCAACCTGTTACATGTTACTGGTCTAAAAAAGATAAATATCGCCGCATTCTTGCAACATGTGAGACCAAACAAGTCAGCAATATTAATGCGACCCTTGTGCGTGATGGTTTGGCAGTAAGCTACTATGATTACCCCGAAGAAGAGCAAAAAGCTAGAAAGAAAAAAAAAGGAATATGGCGATCATATTTTCAACGACCGAGAGAATGGCGAAAAACACATCCTCGAATAGAATAAAAGATATTCTTGACTCTTCCATATTTATCAATGAAACAACCACAGCGTAGCCAAATTATCGAACTTGAAAAGAAAATTTATTCTTGTCGTATTTGTATCCAACATCCTCATTATCTTCCTCCTCTTCCTCATGAACCAAAACCTGTCGTTTATTTATCCGATACAGCTTCTATTGCAATAGCGGGTCAAGCACCAGGATTGCGTGTACATGAAACTTCTATTCCTTTTAATGATCGTTCTGGTGAAAGATTGCGCAATTGGCTTGATGTTACGAAAGAAGAATTTTATAATAGATCTCTCTTTGCTATTGTTCCTATGGGATTTTGTTTTCCAGGCTATGATTCAAATAAATCTGATTTACCTCCAAGACGTGAATGTCGTGAAATATGGCATAAAGAAGTATTTCAGGCTATGCCCCAAATAAAGCTTGTCCTTGCTATTGGAAGTTATGCACAAAAGTGGCACATTACCGAATTAAAGCATAAAACTGTTTCAGAAACCGTCAAGGATTGGAGAAATATTCTTTCCATAAATCAACCTCGAGGCTATAATGTTATGCCTTTACCTCATCCATCATGGCGAAACACTTCTTGGTTACGCAAAAATCCATGGTTTAATGATGAGCTTATCGTATACCTACGAAATTTAATACGTAAACTTTTATAAATTGAATTGAGAAAAAACATGGATCGTCTGGATCGAAAAATTTTACATCTTTTACAAGAAAATGCGACACTCTCTGTTGCTGATATCGCTAAAAGAGTTGGTCTTTCAACCACTCCTTGCTGGCGTAGAATTCAAAAACTTGAAGAAGAAGGTGTTATTCAGCGTCGTGTTGCCGTTCTTTCTCCAGAGAAAGTAAACGCGCATGTTACCGTTTTTGTTTCCATTCGTACAAACACCCATAGCCATGAATGGTTTAAGCGTTTTTCAAAAATTGTAGGAGAATTCCGTGAAGTAATCGAATTTTATCGAATGAGTGGAGATATTGACTATTTATTGCGCGTTGTCGTTCCCAATATAGAAGCCTATGATCTATTTTATAAGAAATTAATTGCACGAATTGATATTCGTGACGTTTCATCTTCTTTCGCAATGGAACAGATTAAATATACAACAGAACTTCCCCTCAATTACATAAAATTGCAAGAAAAAACGAACGAACAAAGTTCTTAAAGATTTATTTAAAGGCGCTATCACCCTTTATAGATAGTCAAATCATTTTATTCAAAAGTCGCCATTCGTGTGTGAGTCAAAATAGCAGCCTTAACAATACCAACCGCAATAGCCGCACCAGCCCCTTCACCAAGAGACATATTCAAATCTAAAAGTGGCTCTTTGTCAATTTCTTTTAAAAGTTTACGATGTGCAGATTCAGAGGAAACATGTCCAACAAGAGTATGATCTAGAGCTCTTGGATTCATTTTATAAAGAACAGCTGCTGCTGCCGTTGCAACAAAACCATCTAAAACAACAGGTACTTTTTCCATTCTTGCTGCTAAAATAGCACCAATCATAGCGGCAATTTCACGGCCTCCTAAGCGACGCATTATTTCAAAAGGATCATTTAAATGACCTTTATGTAAAGAAAGCGCTCTCTTGACTGCTACTATTTTACGCTGGTAAAATTCTTCCTCACCCTCCATACTGCTTCCTATCCATTCCTCCACTTCTCCACCAAACAAAGCTAAACATAGAGCTGAAGCTATTGTTGTATTTCCAATGCCCATTTCACCTATACACAAGAGATCTGTCCCACCCGCAATGGATTCCATTCCAAATGCCATTGTAGCAGCCGCACTCCGTTCGTCCATTGCTGCATCTTTAGTAATATTCATTGTGGGATATTCGAGTGCCAAATCAAAAATCTTCAATCCAAGATCATACGCTATGCAAATTTGATTAATAGCAGCACCACCAGAAGCAAAATTTTGCACCATCTGTTGTGTCATAGACTGTGGAAACGATGTAACATGTTCTTCTATAACACCATGATTTCCAGAAAAAATAGCGACCAAAGGTCGTTTGACAACAGGTTTTTCTGTTCCTCTCCATCCTGCATACCAAACAGCGATATCTCCAAGTTTCCCTAAGGCTCCTTGAGTTTTCGTTAATTTTGCTTGCCGTCTTTTTGCCAACATCATAGAAAATGCGTCAGCAACAGGTAAATTCGCGAGTAAAGCACGAAAATCATCAAATGGACTAACGGTCATGAAAATACCTTTTCAAATCTAAAATGCTTAATGAGAATCTCGTCATATATACAGGATATGAATAATTTATTTGTTTTTTTAAAGCAGCTTTTAAAAACGTTAAATCTTATGCGTAAAATTATTTTTGCACTTTATTTTTAATGAGATAACTATTTTAGTAATTTATATAATATCAATATATTACTCTATATTTTTAAATTATATTCTTAATAGAAATTTTCTCTTGCGTAACATTAGACCACCTATTTATAGGGAGTCCTCTCCATAATAAAAAGTAACAGTTTTTTGCAGTCTACGAATCTAAATTCATTCAAAATCTTCATAAAAAAATAAAGCTCTAGATTTCTTAAAGCTTTAACAAAAATCAATCTGTATCTGTTATTAAATGATAGCAGAAAAAGCTTTTTTCAAAACATGCACGCCTGCATCAACTTTTGTTGCATCATTTGATAATATTTGCCGCCATCGACGCGCCCCATCTCGACCATGAAATAATCCAATCATGTGACGCGTCACATGAGAAAGCCGTCCTCCTAATGCGATATATCGAGCAATATAATCACACATAGTTTCAATAAGATCACCATCACTCAGATTATTCTGCGATTCACCATATATTTCAAAATCAATATATTTTAAAAAAGCTGGATCGTGATAAACTTGCCGACCAATCATGGTAGCATCACACACCGTTAAATGTTTTTTGATTTCATCAATAGATTTAATTCCACCATTTATTCCAATGAATTTATGGTGATATTTACGTTTTAACTTATAAACTCTTTCATAATTCAGTGGCGGAATATTGCGATTTTCTTTAGGGCTTAATCCTTGTAACCATGCTTTACGTGCATGTACCCAGAGGGCATCACACCCAGCATTCCAAACTTGATGCGCTAAAATATCTAAAGCGAATTCTTCATCCTGCTCGTCCACACCAACACGACATTTAACAGTAACAGGAATGCTAACTACTTTTTTCATCGCTTCCACAGCACTTGCCACAATGTCAGGATGTAACATCAAACAAGCACCAAATACACCCGCTTGAACACGATTTGATGGACAACCAACATTGAGATTTATTTCGTCATAACCAAATCCTTCAGCAATTTGTGCGGCCTTTGCCAATTTTTCCGGATCAGCTCCTCCTAATTGTAAAGCAATTGGATGTTCTTTATCGTTCAAAGCCAATATTTGTTCGCAAACACCATGAATGACAGCATCGGCTACAATCATTTCGGTATAAAGAAGAGCTTTTTTCGTTAAAAGGCGATAAAAAAACCGGCAATGGCGATCTGTCCAGCCCAACATTGGAGCTACCGCAAATTTTACTGATGATGGAGAATTATAAAATATCATAGGAGCATCACTCTCTCATCTATTAACTGCCTCCTATTCATACATATAAGCCTCCAATTTTTCCTCCTTCACAAAAAAGCTTTATTATTTTCCCCCCATATGATCCCCGTGATCCCCGCCGGCATTATCTAGGATAGTCTTTTAAAGTATTTTGATTTTGATAAACAATAAATGAAAGCACGATATAAGATACATCATTATGACTTATTTTCCTTCAATGCCTTTCATTCTATTGCACAAATGAAGTGACTATAAAGCTTGATTAGCATAAATTTTGTTCAATTTCTTTTTTGTCTTCCATATAAGCAGAGAGAGCATCAATTTCTTTCTTATTAAACAAAAGCCCAAGTTTTGAACGGCGCCATAACACATCTTCACATGTTTTAGCCCATTCCTTTTCCATTAACCATTTAACTTCAACCTCATAAAGCCCATGACCAAAATCTTTTCCTTTTTCTGCCATACCATTTGTAAATATCACCAGCGCCTCCGAACCATAAGAGCGTGCAAGTCTACGATATGTGAAAGCATCTAAACCTGGAATCAAAAGAGCAATCTTATTTTCAATTGTATCCAGCCTATCATATGGAAAATCACCTCCAGGAAGCGTTGACTTTTCTGTCCACGGAGCTCCTTTTCTTCCAAGAGCTTTTTCAACAAATTTCATGGCATCTTCAGCCAACTTGCGATAAGTTGTGATCTTACCACCATAGAGATTCAGAATCCGTGGCCCATTTTCTATCCCCATTTCTTTCAAAACATAATCACGTGTAATTTCTTGTGCTTTTGAAGCCCCATCGTTATAGAGTGGACGAACACCTGAATAAGTCCAGACAATATTTTCACGCAATACAGGTTGTATAAAATATTCGCTTGCTGCTGTACAAAGATAATCAATTTCTGTATCCGTAATATGAACATCAGCAGGATCACCTTGATAGTCACAATCTGTTGTTCCAAGGAGCGTAAACTCGTCCTGATACGGAATAGAAAATATAATACGCCCATCACCATTTTGAAAAATATAAGCCCGATCATGGGCATAAAGCTTAGGAACCAAAATATGAGACCCTCTAACAAGCCGTACAGGCGGATTCTTTTTACAGTCTAATATATTCGCCAAAATATGATTAATCCAAGGTCCCGTCATATTCGCAATATAGGAAGCTGTGACACAATATTCTGTACTGTTTAATTTATTTCGAAGAAATATAAGCCATTTTTCTTCTTCTCTCTTTATAGAGATAACTTCTGTCTGTACTTTTATATCAGCCCCCTGCTTTTCAGCATCACGAGCATTCACAATGACCAAACGCGCATCATCTACTCTAGCATCAGAATATTCAAATCCCCTCTGATACTCTTCTTTAAGTGTAGAGCAGAAATTTTTTGAAAAATTAACCATTTTACTGCTCCACAGTTTTTGATTCCAATTCCCTAAATAATCATAAATGAAAAGTCCCAAACGCAACATCCAAGCGGGGCGCAACTTTTTATGATAGGGGAGAAGAAAACGCAAAGGACGCACAATATGGGGAGCCATCCGTAAAATAATTTCGCGTTCTTTCAATGCTTCACGAACAAGTCTAAATTCATAATGTTCAAGATAACGAAGACCGCCATGAATAAGCTTTGTTGAAGCACTTGATGTGCCCGAGGCAAGATCATTCATCTCCGCCAATCCCACTTTAAATCCGCGTCCAGCTGCATCTCTTGCTAACCCACACCCATTTATCCCTCCACCAATGATAAATAGGTCATAATGTGTTATGGTTTTCATAATTTTACTTTTCATCATTCAAGTTAATTTGTTTTACTGTACGTAATAAGACAGTAGATAAAGAGAATATTAACGTGCTTAATTGAATTGTTAATGTCTTTTTTCTACAGTAAAAAAGGAAGGAAATTTCATCTACTTTTAAAATAGCGCCTAGCAAAATTATGCCTCATATAAAATCTTCTTATCTAAAGAAAAAGGATATTCTCTTCGTAACTCACTAACTATCGTTAAATACTTTATTGCATACAGGCAAGAGTTTTCATATAGTTTACTCAACATCACAATAGGAATATAAAGCCGTACAAATGACCCATAAGCCTCAATACTCAAAAACGACAATCCTTGCAAAATTTTCAGCAACAATTATGTTGAGTATTTTTATCTCTTCGTCCTTTTTATCAGATGCAATATCAGGCGGGAAAACAGAAAATCATTTTAGCTCAGAAAATCTTAAAACACAGCTTTTAGAAGATCCCGCGTTTTTATCTAAGCTTAAAGAAAAACTTATACCACTTATTGATGATCACACTATTCAAAAAATTGTAAGAGAATATTTACTCACTAACCCAGAAATCATGATTGAAATGCAGCTTATCCTCCAAGAGAAGCTGGAAGAGAAAAGCGAACAAAAATCTCAAAAACAAGCTTCAATCATTAATTTGTTTAAAAAGGAAATTTTTCAATCTTCTCACGATGCTGTCTTGGGAAACCCAAATGGTAAAAAAGTGCTTGTTGATTTTTTTGATTACAATTGCGGATATTGTAAAATCTCCTATTCATACATAGAAAATTTAATAAAAGAGTATCCAGATTTACAGGTTATTATAAAAGATTTACCAATTCTGGGTCCTGATTCTATGGCAGCACATAGTGTTGCCTATGCTTTTCGCAAACAACTTCCAGAAAAATATCCTCAGTTTCTTAAAGCACTTTTAACCAATAAAAGTCGTGCTAATGAGGCTAAAGCTATAAAAATAGCAGTTTCATTAGGAGCAGATGAAAAAAAACTGCACAATGCACTAAAAGATTCTAATCTTCAAAATTACTTTAAGGACAATATACAAATTGCCTCTGCACTCAATATTACAGGAACACCTTCTTATATCATTGGCAATAAAGTACTCATCGGAGCCGTGAGCCAAGATATTCTAAAAGAATCCATAGAAAATACAGAGTAAAATATCTTTCTTTACCTCATCGACTTTATAAACAACATCTTAAATGAAATGATTTTATCCTTTCTCTTTTCTGATAACCAGCTTATAAAAGCAATTCCATACAGCAGATACTGGATTGAAATTGCAAATTATAATCTAAAAAGTAAAGAGCTTTTAATAGAAACCTCAAAAGAGAGATCATCCGTAGTCTAGAGATATTCGATCATAACAATTAAATAATGACGATCTTCATTGATCAAGGAGTGAAAAATAAAATGGCAACAAAAAAAATCGACGCGGAGCAACATACCGCTATTGATACGAAAATTATTCGTGACCTTGCTGAAATTTTAAATGATACAAATTTAACAAATATTGAACTTGAACAAGGTGGACTTCGTATTTGTGTATCGCGTCAATACACCTCATCTGCTTCTGAACAAACAATTTATGCTCCCACTCTTTCTGTAACTTCCCCTCCCACCTCAACAACTGAAACTCCTATACAAGAAGACAAATCAAAAAATACAATAACATCTCCCATGGTTGGAACAGCCTATCTTGCACCTTCACCAGGCGCACAAGCTTTTGTAGAAATAGGGCAAAGTGTTTCTGAAGGACAAACATTACTTATCATTGAAGCAATGAAAACAATGAATCAAATTCCATCACCACGTTCAGGCACAGTGACCACAATTTTTGTTAAAGATGGGCAACCCGTTGAGTTTGGTGAACCACTAATTGTTGTTGAATAAAGCAAGGAGCAACTATGATTCGAAAAATCCTCATCGCTAATCGGGGAGAAATTGCTCTTCGCGTGCTACGAGCCTGCAAAGAGCTTGGAATAAAAGCCGTAGCCGTTCACTCCACTGCTGATGCCGATGCAATGCATGTTCGTCTTGCTGACGAAAGTGTCTGTATTGGCCCTCCTCCAGCACGTGATTCTTATTTAAGTGTTCAGCAAATTATCGCTGCGTGTGAAATTACAGGAGCAGAAGCTGTTCATCCGGGCTATGGATTTCTTTCTGAGAATGCAAAATTTGCAGATGTTTTAGAAGCTCATAACATCACATTTATCGGCCCAACAGCTGCGCATATTCGAATCATGGGGGATAAAATCGAAGCAAAGAAAACCGCTAAAAAACTTGGAATTCCAGTAGTTCCTGGCTCAGATGGAGCTATTACTGAAGAAGATGAAGCTTTACGTATTGCTCATGAAATTGGTTATCCTGTTATTATTAAAGCTTCTGCAGGTGGTGGTGGACGTGGTATGAAAGTCGTTCATTCTGAACAAGAGTTTGCTATAGCACTTAAAACAACCCGTTCAGAAGCAGCCGCAGCTTTTGGAAATGATGCGGTTTATATCGAAAAATATTTAGAAAAGCCCCGTCATATTGAAATTCAAGTTATAGGTGATGGAGCGGGAAATGCTGTTCATTTAGGAGAACGCGATTGTTCACTTCAACGGCGTCATCAAAAGATATGGGAAGAAGCTACATCACCTGCGCTGAATGAAATTGAACGAAAAAAAATTGGTGACATTGTAGCAAATGCCTGTGCACAACTTGGATATCGTGGAGCAGGTACTATTGAGTTTCTTTATGAAAATGGCGAATTCTACTTTATTGAGATGAATACGCGTTTGCAAGTTGAGCATCCTGTAACTGAAGCGATTACAGGCATAGATTTAGTCCATGAACAAATTCATATTGCATCAGGCTATAAACTTTCTGTTACACAAGATGATATTTGCTTCTCTGGTCATGCTATTGAATGTCGTATTAATGCCGAAGACCCTATTAATTTTACACCATCACCAGGAACCATTACACACTTTCATACGCCTGGAGGTTTAGGAATTCGCGTTGATTCAGGTGCCTATTCAGGTTACCGTATCCCTCCTTATTATGATAGCATGATCGGAAAGCTCATTGTTCATGGACGTACACGTTTAGAATGCATGATGCGTTTACGACGTGCTTTAGATGAATTTGTAGTCGATGGAATCAAAACAACATTGCCTCTTTTTCGTAATCTCATTAACAATAAAGATATTGCAGACGGTAACTATAACATTCATTGGCTAGAAAAATATCTTTCTCATCAATCAACTTGCCCAGATTCATGATCTGATAACAAAATGGTAATGTTCATTAACACTTCTAAAAAATGGTAACACGGAAGAATATGAAAATTTCTATAAACAAGTATCAGAAAACAAAAAAGCTGATTATTTATAATTTATGATATAAGTCTTTAAAAATATGCACCAAAATTGATAATTTTCTGTTTTCCTTTTTGTAAGTTTGTGCTAGTTCTTATATTGTTATGCCCTTATAGCTCAGTTGGTAGAGCACCTGATTTGTAATCAGGGGGTCGGGAGTTCGAGTCTCTCTGGGGGCACCATTTTTTATCTTTAATATATTGAAATATATAATCTTTTTCTTTTAAAAGCTAATTTCAGACCACCTTTTAGACCACCTTCTACAATTTATACAACTTTATCTATATTGTTGTTATTTGCTCCTTATTTTTCTTTGGAGTGAATGCCAAAATCTCTTTCTTTCTCCATCTCACTGCTCTCCCTAGCTTATAGGGCTCAGGAAACACCCCTTGAAGAACCCAATTGCGAATCGTTGTGGTTGATACGCTAAAGAGTTGTGCACATTCACGTGTTGTTACATATCTATCGCCATCATCAAATATCATCTCGTTACCTTTCACTCTTTTATATTACATAAATGGGTGGGGGTGCTGGGAGGAGAGAGCACCCCCATAGGGTTAAGCAGCTTTTGTCAAGATCTGTTTCATGTCTTGCTCTATCTCTGCTAAAAAGGCTTCAACTGCTTTATTAATCTCTTCAATTTGTTCATCATCACGGTGGATGCGTTGGATTTTCATGCGTAAGTGAGATGATTTCCCTACAAATTGTGGATTATAGCTAATGAAATCACACCATTTGCGCCCTGTGCAAGCCATTTGGAATTGCATCTGCGCTATGTATTCAGGTTTAATCTCGTCATACATAAAAAAACGAAGATGTGTCGTTGACTGTAGACATTTGACCTCAACTAAACCGTCTTCACCAATCAAGCCATCAGGACTAGCCCCCGCCATTTCTATGGTAGGATGTGGTATAAAACCGCATTTTATAACATCGGCATCATAAATGAATTCATATTCTTTCAGAGCATCCTCTTCATGTTCAATACCCCATTGCATAGACGGTGTTATATAAGATTGGCTTATTTCTCCTGTTAAGCGTTCTGTCATGAGTTTCATTTTGTAGTCTTCATATTTGCTTGTAGGCAAACCTTTTGCTGTCTTACTGAGTACATTATAAACATTAGAGGCTGTGACTTTCCCTAATCGCGCTTGAAACCATTCTGCTGTTCTTTGTTCCATATCAAACCGCCGTTTGTTGTTGTGTTGATACCATTTGCTTATTCTGTTTATCTTTTAAAAGGTGCAAAATGGTTTGCGCGCTCTGATCAGAGATATCGTCAAGCTTTTCGACTTTCGCATAAGAAAGTATCTTTTCTTCTTCTACCTTTGTTTGTAGCATAAGCCTTCTGATTTCATTGATCTGTTCTGGAAAAGCCGGTTTTTGAGGCATATTCCCATCTTTATCGTCTTCTTTACTTGCGACATTA
>NZ_JBTTDI010000030.1:0-5606 GCF_055796185.1 Bartonella sp. P12B
GGTTATTTACAATAGCAATATCATCATAACAGATATACCTAAGGAAGCTTATGAGTATATCGTAAATGGTAGACCCGCTCTTGAATGGGTTATGGGACGGCAATGTGTAAAAACTGATAAAAAGAGTGGCATTGTTAATGATGCCAATCGCTATGCACTTGAGACCGTTGGCAACCCTGCTTATCCATTGGAATTGTTCCAAAGGGTTATTACTGTAAGTTTAGAAACAATGAAGATTGTTAAAAACCTGCCAAATTTGGAATTAAGAGAAACTGAATAGATTTATGAAGCATGCCAATCTTACAAGGGGTATAGAGTTTATATCTATACTCTTTTGTTAGTTGATTATGTAGAATCTTAAAAGGAATGATTTATCATGCGATCTTCTAAAAAGAGAAGCCTTGCACTTTTAAACATTCTCATATGGATTGCTTTAAGGCTTTTAAGAATTCCCATCTTAAATAGAATGAGATTTTTTTACATTGCCTTTAAAAGATTATATCGCAATCTCAAATGATGGCTTTCATATCTTTCAAAAGCTCTCTTTAAAGAAAAGAATGAATGTTTCTATTCTTTACGTTATGACACCTTCAAAACCCTCAAAAACCCTCAAAACATATAATATTGGTTGTATTTATGCGTCATATCATTAATCATCAGTTGTTTTTTGAAAATTGATAAAAATTAACTTATTGAAATATAACACTTTTTATTTTTTACTAAAATTTTTTTTAAAGGGGGGGCTAAAAGAACCCTCAAAACCTTCAAAACCCTCAAAACTAAAAATCTTGATAATATTTCTCATAATCACGAGCTGTCTTTTGAAAGGCTTTAAAGATTTATATGCTCTCTTATAAAACATGATTTAAACACGCACTAAAATCATAAATGCTGTCAGTTCAATTTTTAGACAGATACTGACAGGTTTTGGTCAATTGATATCATTAATTGTCTATATAAATCATCTTATTAGCACTGAATATTTCTCAAAATATACTAACATATTGAAAAATAATGTTTTTTACTTTTATCTAAAAGATGTTTTTTAAAATGAGGGGGGTAAATCAACGATAATAACTGACAAGAGACAAAAGCCCATAAAAAGGTATTTTGATAAGGATATAAGAATTCAAAATGTTTTCATAACAAATCAAAACCGCATGATCATATTTATCCTTTGTTTTATGAGAATGATGCGGTGGCTATAGAGAATGAATCAAAACAATAGAGCTAACCACCTTAAAAGCGATCTTGAATTTGCGTAGCATACTGAAAAAATCTTTATTTTTCACAATTTTTACATTCGATAATAGAGAAAAAACTTTTGAGCAAACAGATCATTGTCAAAGTGACAGTTGGAAGGATTCTCGCTTACATGAATTAAGAGATTATTTCCAACTTTCTCTCCAAGTTTAGATCATGGACTCTAAACTCTTGCATCACATCCGGAAAAAAAACACTACTGTTGTTGAAATCTGCACCACCCTTATTTTATTAGCCTCAGCTCCGTCAATAATGAGGTTGTTTTTTTCCAAGGACAGTGGATTACCCCCACTGTTGCGGTCACTCAACTGGTAAGCAAAGATTCCAACTCTCACTCATCTTCTATAAAATCTCGCAAACCTTTTCAGTATTTTTTTAATACTATTTTCTGTCTTTTTTTCCGATAAATTGAGTGATCTTCTCCTTCTACTCTAAAAGTGAGACTGCTCCTTTCTAGGAATCTCTCGTTGATCATCAAATCTTTCCGCCACCTGTTTAATAAAAACAGAGATAAGCTGCTTAGATTTTATTGCTTCTTTGGATAAAACAATGGCAGGTTTAAAATTGTGCAAAATATACTAAGGTATAGGTTTTTAGGAATTACTCCATCGCCATATCTTTTTCCAAAGACTCTTGTAAAAAGGGAGAGGTTGAGGAGGGAGAGTTTTCTCCACCTTTTCAATCTGTTGATCACCATCAGGTATCTCAGTTCCCACGCTTTCTTTAATTCTTTTGCAAAGGAATTCATAAAAATTACTGGCGTAATATTCGCAATCTTCAGATGGAAGCATGACATAGAGTGGGCATTCTCCATCCCGAAACTGCGTATAATCAAAGTAAAAGGTTTCACCAAAATCAGTTCTACTGACAACAAACTGTTCTGGTGTTGCAAAGCCTTCTTTTCTATAATAATTTAAGTTTTGGTGAACAATATCATTAAAAGGAAACTCTACACAATCTTTATAAAGGCTAAAGATTTCATAACCAGCAATGTCTCCCCCTTTATAATGTTTTAAAAAAGCTTTGTAAGACGTTGTGAATTGCAAACCGAGAGCTTTTTCAGCTTTTTCAATCCATATATCATCAACCGCCTTTTCTTCAGAACAAAAATTGACAATATCACCTTCATATTTATTAACCAATTCTATGACATCATCTAAGATATAGGTTTTCATGAATCATAACCCAAATTATCCTTAATTTTTTTACATAAAAATTCATAAAAATTACTAGCGTAATACTGAGGATCACCAGTTATCTCAAAATAGAGTGGACACTCACCATCCCGAAACTGAGAATAATCAAAATAAAATGTTTCACCAAAATCAGTTCTACTGACAACAAGCTGCTGTGGTAGCGCATATTTTTTTTTCTGTAATTTAAGTTTTGCTCAACAATATCATCAGCAGGAATACCCATAGGATTCTCATAAAGACTATAGATTTCTTCACCACCAATATCTCCCCCTTTATAATTTTTTAAAAAATCTTTATAAGAAATTGTAAACTGCAAACCGAGAATTTCTTCAGCCTCCTTAATCACTATATCATCAACTGCCTTATCTTCAGTAGCAAAATTGACATCATCACCATATTTATCAACTAATTGTGCAACATCATCTAAAGTATAAGTTTTCATAGACAATCCTCCCAGAAGTGATTATTCAATACTCATTCCCACAAACAATAATATTTTACTTTTTATAACAAGAGAAGAATAGCGACTTAGCATTCCACTTTGTAAATAAAACTGCCATACGAAGGATATCATGCTATACGAGCTGTGATTCTTTTGCAGAGGAATTCATAAAAATTACTCGCATAATACTCTGAAGTCCCAGATGGTAGCTCGACATAAAGTGGGCATTCGCCATCCCGAAACTGAGAATAATCAAAATAAAATGTTTCACCAAAATCAGTTCTACTGACAACAAGCTGCTGTGGTTTTGCTAAACCATTTCTTATATCTGTTAAGTGATAATAAACAATATCACCAGCAGGATGATCCTCAAAACTTGCATTATAAATGCTAAAAATTTCCTCATAACCAATTTCTCCTCCTTTATAATTTTTTAAAAAATCTTTATAAGAAATTGTAAACTGCAAACCGAGAATTTCTTCAGCCTCTTTAATCCGTACATCGCTAACTGCATCCTCTGCAGTACCGAAATTTATGATATCACTATATTTATCCACTAATTGTGCAACATCAGTTAAAGTATAAATTTTCATGAATCATAACCAAGATTATCCTTAATTCTTTTGCATAAAAATTCATAAAAATTACTGGCATAATACTGGGGATCTCCTGATGGAAATCTGAAATAGAGTGGGCATTCACCATCCTGAAACTGAGAATAATCAAAGTAAAATATTTCATTAAAATCATTCGCACAAACAACGAGTTGTTGTAGTCTTGCAAAACCATTTTTTATATCGAGTAGATGATTATAGACAATATCATCACTCCGGGCAATCTCTAAATCCGTACGATGAACGCTCAATATTTCATCACAACCAATTTCTCCTCTTCCGTAATTTTTCAAAAAACTCTTATAAGATGATGTAAATTGCAAACCAAGAGTTTTCTCAGCCTTTTCAATTAAGACATCATTAACCGCATTATCTGCAGTACCAAAATTAACACGATCACTATATTTATCCACTAATTGTGCAACATCCGATAAAGTATAAGCTTTCATAAATTATTCTCCATAAATTATTTTTTAGTTTCTATATCTTTATTTTTTCATAACCTTTAGCACGTTCTTTCCAGTATTTCTGTCTCCACAAAGCAAATGCATCCCTATCAATACCAGATCCCATCGTGTTAGGATTAATGTGAATAACTGAGTGATTGCCTTTATGAAATGTCCAGCTAATCTCTGCTATGGGGCCATCTTGCATTTGCAGCATATGATGCAACTCAACAGATCTTCCATCAAAACCTATAGGTGCTCTTCCTGCTTTCATCCTTTCAATATTTGTTCCTGTTACTGTTCCATTTTTTCCTTCCCACTCAGAAATTCTGTTAGGATCGAACAGATCATCTCTTTGATAAACTTTGTTTTTCTGAGTAATTTTCTCTCCCTTGTAAGTCATTCCAAACTCAACCTCAATGGGATCTGCTGACCAGAATTTTCTTTCCTGCCCCAAATATTGAGTTGCAATAGCTTCATCGCTCATCTTTCCGAGTGTTTGAGAAACTTCGCTACCTACTTTTGCAGCCGTTGTTTCAGCCTTAACAGCAAGTTTATTAAGAGCCTTTTCGGAAAGCTTGCCAATAAGCTTTACACCACCCTTGGCTAACCCAGCACCTCCAGCAAACAATGCTGCGACTTCAGTCAATAATTTTCCGATTTCAACACCAGCATTAAAGGCGCCACTTGCCCCTGCTCTTTCATATTCCGCTGTCAGATGATCAATACGCTCTACATAGGACTGCCCAATGGTCGCCAACACCTCACCACTTGTGAAGAAATCTTTGAGTGCCTTCAAAGTATCGATGGGATGGCTAGCCATTTGCGCAAAACCATCAACCGTATCGTATATTTCAGCAGGCACACCAGCAACCACACCAGCTGCAAGACTTATATCTTGCCCACCACTAATCGCAGACCATTTCGCCCACACTTTTGTTTTACACAAATAATCATGGCATTCTTTTAACTCTTTCTCCATCTGTGCTTGTTGAGCGCTGCTGAGGTAGTTGTTTTCCGCGGCATTTCCTGCCGCATCGGCACCGCTATTCACATCACCACCGGCAAGGCCAGCAGCAAAGCCACCCGCAGCCCGTGCAACATTAATGGTGTTGTCTCTAAAGGAAGCAAATTCAGCATCAATCCTTGCCGTAATGCGGGCTTGTTCTTCAGGAGTTGGTGTGCGACCCTTCAGGTCCCCCATTTCCTCTTTTACAATGCCCTTCACCCACAGTTTAAACTGAAGCATTGCGGTAGCTTCACCCACAGCACCACCCACGGCACCAGCAGAGCAAGCACCGCTTGCAATAGCACCTTTTAAGCAACCAAGACCAGCATGGGCAACAATCTGTGTAACTGTGTCGATCTTTCCTTCAGCCCTGGCTGTGCCAATTTCTTCCGCTATCGTCTTGCCAACCGTATCAGACAAGGCAGTGCGCAGATTGTTGAAAAAATTCTTCTCAAGAGAACCACCTTCAAGAACCGTTTGCACACCCGCGCCAATGGAAGCTTTGATTAGGTTCTTTTCCGCTTCATGGGCAATCCGTTCTGCAAAGGGAGCCGTTTTGGGTAAAGATTGACCAACCCCTGCCATATCTGTCAATTGGCTGGTCAAACCCGCTGTCACCATCGAAGAAACAATGCC
>NZ_JBTTDI010000031.1:0-4470 GCF_055796185.1 Bartonella sp. P12B
GATTAAGGGATGTGTAAGAGAACCAAATGGACGCATCTCAAGAGCCAAAACACCACGTGAACCTATTGATAAACTGGCTATAGAAATGCGTGCTAAACGCTTTGGTTTGACACTACAAGATGCCAAAAATCCGCTTGCTGGTACCTATATCGGGCGGCTTTATTTACAAGGTCAACTTACTCAAGATCAGTATGAGGCTGCACAAAAATATCTTGAAGTGAAAAACAATTACCTCTGTGCAAAAGCGTTACCTAATGCTGTTTATGATGAAATGCCTACAACTTCTGATGATAGAGCAAGAGAGAAATGGGTTGAATTTGCAATCGAACAGTTTTTAAGCATGCAAGAAGTGGTAAGAGAAACACAGGCTTTAAATCGACAGTATAATCTTTATGCAGCAATACAATATCTTATTATAGAAGACCAAATGCTACCGCACCTTGTGAATTCACTGCATAGTGTGCTTGATGCGCTTCACAAACACTTCAACCATTAAACAAAGAATTGACATCAGATAAGAGATCAATTAAAATGTGTATATATTTACACATGATGAGTTTAGATAATGGAACAAGATAGCCGAAAAATCATTGCAAAATTAAAACGTGATGGTTTTGAACTTATGAAAGTGAGAGGTTCTCATCATAAATTAAAAAAAGATGGTAAGGTTGTTATTGTCCCACATCCTAAAAAAAATCTTCCAATTGGTACAGCACGTTCTATTGCACAACAAGCAAGCTGGTTAAAAAAAGGAGAAGAAGAATGAAAAGATTTTTTGCTCTTGTTCATAAAGATAAAGATTCTGCTTTTGGTGTTCAGTTTCCTGACTTTGAAGGGCTTTTTTCTGCTGCCGATGAAGAAAAAAATCTCATCACAAATGCAACTGAAGCTCTTCAACTTTATTGTGAAGATATCGATACAGTGCCTATGCCCTTAAAATTTGAAGAAGTCATACAACGACAATCTATCAAAACAGCTTTGGCAGAAGGAGCTTTTTTAATACAAGTCCCCTTTATTGAAAATGATGCTGAAGTAGTACGTACGAATATATCTATTGAACGAGGACTTTTACGTGCCATTGATGATTGTGCACAAGAAAGAGGCTTAACAAGATCTGCTTTTTTGGCAACAGCAGCGCGTCACGAGCTTAATATTTAGAGTTTCTTGCTTTTTGAGTGCGTCAACATATGCCATTTTGTTTCTAAAAACACCAGATTTTGATCAAAAAAAGTAAAAAAATACTAGATTATGATTTTTTCTGTTGACATCGTGTAAAAAATCGTATTTAATGACAATACTGCACTAGTTGTATTGCGTCTAAATTCAAAAATATTCCCCAAAAATTTAGTAAAATATATACCTGAAACATGGCTAAAATCCCGGTTTTCTCGGCAATTCTGGCTTGTCCATTTTCTCAAATCGTAAAAAGCAATATTTGACGCATGATGTCATTAAATCATTCCATAAAAGGAGCAATAATGAAAGCTGTCATCACTAAACCAATGTGTGTCGTTGGCGACAATAAAAGCACCGTTCGTTTTGAACCTTCTACACAAAATATTCCTTTCGTTGAGGTTTCCAATCAACTCTATGCTCGTCTCAAGCGTGCCAATGCTGCAAAACCTTTTGTTGAAAGCAAAACAAATGCAAAGCCTGATAAGACAATTGAAAAAGAAGAAAATGAAAATGGTCAAACATCAACTAAAGCAGTGGTAGAGGAAACCATATCCAAACAAACCAAAACATCTAAAGTTTCTAAGCCAGCAACATCTGCCCCCAAAAAGGCTTAGAAGTTGAAATTAATTATCCGCCAAAAATGGTATCTTCAGCAAGTAAAGGATACCTTTACAAATCTTCAAGCACCACGCCTTAATTGGGCTTTGCGTAATGCTGTAAATACCGCAGCAAAACAAGTGGAACGCTTTGCTGAAAAGGAAATTTCTGATCTTACATCAGCCCAATCAAAGCGTATCAAGCGAGGCGTTTATATTAAAGGAAAGGCTACAACACAGCTTCTCGAGACAGATATCATTGGCTCTGGAACACCGATACCTCTTAAATTTTTTAAAAAAGTAAGAGAAACAAAACACGGTGTGGCTTATACAATGTTTGGCAAGCAAGAAATCTTACCCCATGCTTTTATTCGAGGAGGAAAATTTCCAAAGCGTGTTGAATTAAAAATGGGGAACAATGTGTTTCAAAGAGCCGATGCTGATCAATTCCCCATTGCAAAACAAGAAGATCCCTCAATTGCTGGGGTAATGTCCAAGCCAGAAATTGCAAATACTATTGCACAATATGCCAATGAGAGATTAATCAAAAATATACAGAGACAACTTGAACGCCAAGAATATGCTGCTAACAAGAAAAAGAAATAATGTTCTTAAGCTATGCCTATACATGCAATACTATGTTTTTCTTTCTTGACAAGATGGCACCAATATATCCATTGTCGAATCAGGTGCCTGAAAACACCTTAAAACATCTAGCAGGTTGATTACCGAAATAATCAGTTTTCCGCACATGTAAAGGCTTTGACTCATTGTATGTTACACGCATATAATGCATTGTCGGGTGTGGTTATGCTATACAATACCCTCATGGGGAAAGCGTAACGACGGACTTGGTACCGTGTTTTTGAGCACCCAGCACTCTTACTTAGAGTGTTGAATCAAAAACTTTATTACCAAGGAGTTCACATGAACACTCTTATGGAAACTAATCAAAGCACTGTTAATAGTGCTACCACTCAAACTATGTCTAGCTGTGAAATCGCTGAGTTATGTGAAAAAAGACACGATCATGTAAGACGCGATATTAGTAAAATGTTAAGTGAACTATACCTTAAAGGGGGACTCCCCAAATTTTGGGGGTCCTATTTGAATAAACAAGGTAAGGTACAACCTTGCTACCATCTCCCCAAACGCGAATGCCTTATTCTCGTCTCAGGTTACAGCACTGCTTTACGAGCTAAAATCATAGATCGTTGGCAAGCACTGGAAGCACAAGTGGCAACATCTCAGATTGACTACTCAAGTCCTCAAGCAATGATTGGTTTCTTGAATCACTTGCAAAGTCAAATCGAGCAGAAAGACCATGTGATTGCTGAGTTAGAACCCAAGGCAAAGGCGCTTGATGGTTTAAAACGCTCTGATGGTCTGTTTGGTTTGATTGAATCTGCAAAGATGTTAGAGGTACGACCAAAAGATCTAACCGATTATTTGCGTAAACATGATTGGGTCTATCGACGGGCTCCAGGTGGTCCTTTGTTACCCTATCAGGATAAGATCAAGAAAGGTCTCATGGATTGCCCTGCTATTACTATTCAAAGACCCGATGGTACAGAAAAAGTGCTCCCTTCAACGAAAATCACATCTAGAGGATTAGCTTGCTTGAGAGAACAAATCCATGGGGGTGTGCAATGAATACCAGTATTGATTTCTTATGTGATTTGTAGATGGCGCTATCTCAATTTTCTAATCATCCAGGACTTGGAGATAAAGATTGTAATAATTTAGTTGAGGTTATGGACATAGTAGAAAAAGCTTTGATTTTAAAACTTAAAGATGACGTACCAAATATTACAAAGATTCTAGCAGTTCTTACAGACTTTGGAGCTTCAGAGTTTCCCGCAGCTATAGATCCTTTTTTAAAAGCTTACCAGCCGAATTGGAAAAACCCCATTAAAAAGGTTGCTTAAGTAAAAACATATCCCTCCCCGTTATCAAAAATGGGGAGGTTATTAAACTCTACATTCAAATTTATTGATTTTGGAAAATTCATCTGCTTTTTCAGTTTGTAATATACTAACGTCATAAGCAGCTTGCATGTTAAGCCAAAATTCAGCTGTTGTATCAAAAAAATAGGCTAATCTGAGTGCTGTATCAGGAGTCACTGGACTTTTTTCAGCAATAATACGTTCTATCCTCGTGCGTGGAACATTCAATGCTTTTGCAAGGGCATAAGCAGAAAGAGCATATTCTTTTAAATATTCTTCTCGTAAAATTTCTCCGGGATGTATAGCACTATAATTTCTCATCTCGACCTCCTGCAAATCAATGATAATCTACGATTTCAACTTCATAGGCGCAATTGGAACACCATTCAAAACAAATACGAAACTGGTCATTAATGCGAATAGAATATTGACCTTTACGCTCTCCTTTCAATGCTTCTAGGCGATTTCCCGGAGGACTACGCAAATCTTTGAGATCAACTGCTTTATCAAGCATAAACAATTTTCTTTGGGCGATACGCACTAGAGTTGTAGGAAAACCTTTGGGCGGGTTCCCTTCTAAAAGATCTTTACATCGCTTATCCGCAAAAGATTCAATCACCAAATCACCTTTATTCATTCTTTTACGTATCATAACATGATACCATCCGCAAAGAAAGAATAAATTTTAAATAACAGGAGCTTTTATGCATCCGAGAGAGACGATAAGAGAGAGTTTTGTTGCGTTGATAAAA
>NZ_JBTTDI010000032.1:0-4469 GCF_055796185.1 Bartonella sp. P12B
CCGTCCAAGGGTTCCGTCCAAGGGTTCCGTCCAAGGGTTCCGTCCAAGGGTTCCGTCCAAGGGCGATGGTGTGTGTGGAAAAATGGCGGTGGGATCGGGAACCCCATGTGATGACAACAGTGCTGCCTCTGTTGGGCTTTTTTATGTTGTGATGTGTTAACCGATGGCTTTAAAAAAAAATATCAAAATAAGTATCGGGAACACATAAGCAATAAAGAATCCCTTGCTCTGTTAATGTTAAAGAAGCAGAACCATTGACAGAAACTGGAACAATCTTTTCTAATACAGCGCTGCCAAAACAGGCTTTGTTATTGCTTAAAAGAGGCGTTTGTGCTGCAAAATTTTCATTCCAAGTGATCAGAAGTTGCGTTTTGCCCTTGATTGTTGTCTGAATTTCACACCGTACACAAATACTGCCCTTTTCTTGTGATAAAGCACCAAAAGAAAGAGAATTGACAATAAGTTCATGAAAAGCCAAACCAATATGCAAAGCCGCATTGGGAAAAAGATAAGGATCGACACCCTCAAGGGAAAAACGTTCTGTTTCTTTCATCAAATAGCCTAAAGCCTGCGATTGTACCAATTCACGAAATTGAGCACCACGCCAATCGGAATCGGTAATCAGATCTTGAGAATGAGAAAGAGAATGAAGACGCCCTTGAAATTTGCGTAAAAAAATCTGAAGAGATTCCGTATAGCGTGCCGTCTGACTGGCAATACTTTGAATGATGGCAAGAAGATTTTTAGAACGGTGACTCACTTCTCGAAGAAGGATCTTTAGAACTTGTTCACGGCGACGTAATCCTGAAATATCCACACCAGTCGTGATAATACCGATAATATCGCCATTATCATTGCGATGGCAATCAATGGAAAATTTGTACCAAGTCGCTTGTTTGGACAGATCTTCAAATCGAGCTTCAATGGTTTGCATTTTGCCCGTGGCTAAAACCTGCAATTTAATTGTTTCCATATTATCGGCAAGCTCAAGCGAAAAAAAATCACTGTCACGGCATCCCATACGCCATTTATTCTGCAAATGTTGTGGCAGATTTTCAGCCCATAAGTAATCCAGATTCGTTGTCTGATAGAGAACACAAATATCAGCTCCACGGATCGCTTGCATGAGAGCGCTAAGATGCGATGTATCTATGGGGGACTTTGGAAGAGGCATAACCATCATGATCACGATGTTACTCTAGTCTAGGCCGCTTTAGAAGCATTCTCTTGAAAAAATAAAGCTTGGGAAATAAGGGCCTTTACCATATCGGGATTAAAGGGTTTGGTCACTAAAAAAGTCGGCTCTGGACGCTCTCCAGTCAAAAGCCTTTCAGGAAAAGCCGTGATAAAAATAACCGGTATATGGTCATTTTTTAAAATGTCATTAACCGCATCAATTCCAGAACTGTTATCGGCTAATTGAATATCAGCTAAAACCAAGCGGGGCTTTTCTTTATGATAGAGGATGATAGCCTCATCACGCGTGCGCGCTATCCCTACGACCTTATGACCTAAACTTTCTACCATTTGTTCAATGTCTAGGGCAATGAGAGGCTCATCTTCAATAATCATCACTTCAGTAGCAATTTGTTGAGAAATATCCGTCGAGGCTTGGTTAAGGAGCTTGCGGAACTCTTTGCTATCAAGATTCATAATTTCACGGGCTTCTTGTTCATTAAATCCTTCAACGGCAATTAACAAAAAGGCTTGTCGTGCTCGTGGCGTGAGATAGGATAATTTGGCACTGGTTTTTTGTTCAAGACCAAATTGTGGAAGCGGTTCAGGGATATTCGGGGTGGTTTGGTCAAAAAGATGACAAAAAAGCCAATAGGTCCCAATGCGATCACTAGACGCTTTGGGAAAAATAGAAATGTCCGCAATAAGTGCTTCCAACATCGCTGAAACATAAGCATCACCAGAAGATTGGCTGCCAGTGACAGAGCGGGCAAAACGCCGAAGATAAGGAAGATGCGGTGCAATGCGTGTGGATAATGACATAATTTGTAACTCCTTTGACCTTATAAGCACTTTGTTGGTTGAAATCCGAAAGTGATGAAAAAGTTCCTCTGTTCGTATGGAACTTTTTGCCTACAACTATATTTACAACCATGAGGCGAAAAAATTCTTCTCGGTGCTACTTATATTATATGGATTAGGGGGATAAAAAATGAACGACCGTGATGAAAAAAATCTCACCAATCACCGCATCGCTGGAGATGATCTTCTCGGGGTCAATTGTGAAATAGCACGGAAATTACGCCAGTTTTACATGGAAATTCAAGAAGAAGCACTTCCATTGCGTTTGCTGGAACTGTTAGACAGGTTGGAGCGCGCCGAGCAATTTAGCTTGCATAATGTGGAAAAGGCGTAAATCCACTATGGCTGAGGGCGTGAAAAACTTTAAACAGGAACTCCTTTTGGTTCTACCAGCATTGCGGGCTTTTGCACTTTCTTTAAGTGGGAGACAGGATAAAGCTGAAGATTTGGTCCAAGATACCGTGATGAAGGCATGGGCTAAGCAAGACAGTTTTGAAATGGGAACCAATCTCAAAGCTTGGCTTTTTACCATTTTACGCAATGAATTTTATAGTCAAATGCGTAAAAGAGGAAGAGAAGTGCAAGACAGCGATGGTGTGTTAACCCAAAATGTAGCGGTTCATCCTGCTCAATATGGATCACTGGATTTGCAAGATTTCAAAAAAGCCTTAAATATGCTCTCTGCTGATCAAAGAGAAGCCATTATTCTCATTGGTGCATCAGGCTTTTCTTATGAAGATGCCGCAGCGATTTGTGGGTGTGCTGTTGGGACGATTAAAAGTCGTGTGAGTAGAGCGCGTAATCGTTTACAGGAATTGCTCAAAGTCAATGGTCAATCCGATTACGGTCCCGATGCTTATTCCGCGGGGAGCACATTGTGTTCATTTAACGGCTAAAAAAGCATAATAATTATGGTCAATAGCCTTGTTTTTTTTATTCCCGTTATAGCTATTAAAGTAAAAGAAGCATCTGAGGAAATTCAGCGTGTTTGGTGTGTTCCTTTAAGGAAAAGAAAAAAGCCTGTATGAAAGAAACCAGCGGGCTTTTTGCCTTATGGAACAGAAGGGAATTTCTTTTTTTTGCTGAAAAATGACAATTTTTAGGTTCGCCGATGGAAATTCTATGACAACAAAGACGGATTTTCTTCCTCAAAATCTTTCTTCTGATTCAAGCATATCAAGCTGGCGTTGGGTGGCAATCGTGGTTTCTCTTGTTATGGCCCTCTTGGCATCAATCTTTATTATATTGCTCTCAAACGCTGTTGATCGGGAAGTTGCACAGTTGAATACAAGTTCTGAATTGCGCGAACAGGCAGATTTGGCGCTCATTGGTTTGATCGATATGGCTGTCGCTGATCGAAGCTATGCAAAAAACAGAAAGATGGAAGATAAGGCACATTTTGAAAATGCAGCGCGTGAGATTGATAATATTCTCGATTATACGGCGCTTCTTGTTTATGCTCATCCTCAATGGTATGAATGGTTTACAGCTTTTAAAAAAGAGGTCGAAACACGCAAGGCTTTTATGAATGCGCATATGCATGCTGTTGATACGATCCCTGAGCAACCGTCTCAACCTGCTGCTGCTTTGGAATCCCCAAGGGTTCAAGTGGCCCGTTTAGCGCAACTGATGACAAGCTTTATCAATGGCGATGATGTGGTACGACAAAAACAGCGCGAGGGTATAGCGTTGATGCGCGCTGCTTTAACATTAGCAGCAATTATCTCTGTTGTGAGTACTTTTATTTCCGCTTATTTTGTTATTAATCGGTTTCATCGCGATGTCCGCTCCTTAAAAATGTATCAATTGCTGCTTCATAGTGAAAATATAGCTCTTGAAGCTCGAGTGAAAGAACGGACACAGGAGTTGGAAAGAGCACGCAATCATGCCGAAAAAGAACGTCAACGCGTTGAAATGTTGTTGCAAGATGCAAGCCATCGTATTGGCAATTCTCTTGGTACGGTCTCTTCTTTGCTCGGACTGCAATTAAATCGTAGTAAAAATGAAGAAGTCCGTTCTATTCTTGGCGCTGCTCGTGATCGTATTCAGACAATCTCCGCCGCGCATCGTCGTTTGCGTTTGAGTGATGATATGGAAACAACGCTCTTGGCAGAGTTTCTCAGTTCCGTGGTGCATGATGTCGAATTGGCGGTCCCTTTTGAATTGCGTGAAAATATCACCATTCACACCAACTTTAAAGATTGTCGATTGTCTTCAAGAGATGCCACAACGCTTGGAATTATTCTTGGTGAATTGCTAACAAACTCTTTAAAACATGCTTTTCCTGATCATCGTTCTGGTCATATCTATATCTCATTTGGTCCTGAACAAGATGGACAATTGATGCTCATCGTGGAAGATGATGGTGTGGGGATGAAAAGCAAAACTTCAGCGCAAAAAACAGGTCTTGGACGTTTGGTTGTCGAACAGCT
>NZ_JBTTDI010000033.1:0-4126 GCF_055796185.1 Bartonella sp. P12B
CGATAAAAACGAATAATATTGTTCATTAAACTGTTATGAATGGATTTAATTCTTTTTTTCTTCTCTGAAGATGTTTATACACATTGCCTTGGTAAACTTGTACAAGTGCGTTATTGCACTTTAACAGAGTGATAGGAATCTTTATGCGGGGGAGATAAGATGGTTTGTATAGCCACTAAAGTGGGGGCAGATAGTATAGTTTATGGTTTTTTCCTTCATCTTCAAAGAATTGCTCTCTTCAGACCATTAAAACAGTGTTATGCATTTTGTTTTTCTCTTTTAAGGAAGCATAAGGTGCATTGTTTTGCGCTTCCTTTTGAGTGTAAAAATTAATGATCCGGTTATTTTGTTGTTTTGTGCTTAGCACGGCTTTGAGTGTTATCGCATTGCCAAGTTTTGCAACGAATATACGGGATCAAGCGATCCATCAATCAGAAAGTATTCAACGTCAACAAACGCAACAGCAACGTTTTCAGAAATGGCACAAGAGGACAGGAAAGTCTGAAGTGTTTTTTGAGAATAATGAGGAGAACAGTTCCGATGATTCTTCGAGATCAAAAACCTGTTTGATGATCAAAAATATTGGGTTGATTGGTGCCAGGTTGATTTCGCATACTGATCTTCATGGTAGCATTTCTCGTTGGGAAGGGCACTGTTTAGGCATTGATGATATCAATAAAGTGCTCAAAGCGGTAACTATGCTTTACGTCAAGCGTGGTTATATCGCGGTGCGGGCTTATTTGCCTGAGCAAGATTTAAGGGGTGGTCATCTCAAAATTGTTGTTGTTGAAGGTCGTGTAGAAGATATCACCCTGGATGGTCACACAGTTGAGAGGAAAGATCGCGGCGAAATCACCACAGCTTTTCCAAATCTGATTGGTCACCCGACCAATTTACGCGCGATAGAGCAAGGACTTGATCAAATCAATAGGCTTTTTTCTCGTCAAGCCACTCTTAATCTTGAAGCTGGAAAGGTTTCTGGCGGTTCCATCCTTGATATTCATATAGCCAAACAGAAACCTTGGAGTTTTACAGTTTCCAGTGATAATCTTGGCGCTCAGGCAACAGGTCTCTACCAAACACGTTTGAGCCTTTCTTTTGATGATTTGTTTGCTTCCAATGATCAATGGTCGTTTAGTTATCAGCGCTCCATGGATGGTGGCGTGTATCATTTCACAAATGAGCGGCCCAATAGTGATACGATCACGGGTTCATTTTCCATTCCTTATGGTTATTGGACAGCAGGTTTTGATGGCACGTGGAGTCAATATTATTCGAGTGTTAAAGGAATATTTTCCGACATTTTGACATCGGGTAAGTCTTTATCGCTTACCCCTTGGATTTCGCGGGTTATTGCTCGTGATCAAGAGGGGAAGACCTGGTTTACGGGACGATTGACATGGAAATATGCTGATAATTTTATTATGGGCAGTAGGGTTGATGTGTCGAGCCGTAAATTAGCTATTGCGTCTTTTGAGCTTGATCATATGCGCCAGTGGCTTGGAGGAGAATTCAATGCTCATTTAGGGTTTCATAAGGGATTGGCGATCCTTGGTGCCTATGATGATAAAGATCAAGAAAATGTCTCGCCCAATGCGCCCAAAGGGCAATTTAGAAAATGGTCTTTTTCTCTGGGCTATGTGCGTCCTTTTTCACTTCATTCATATCATTTTCGCTATAACACGCAGCTTTCAGGGCAGTGGTCTCCCGATAGTTTGTTTGGTTCAGAACAAATATCGCTTGGCGGAACCTCTTCTGTACGTGGGGTGCGTGAGGCGGTTTATTACGGCAATAATGGAGTGTTTTGGCGCAATGAATTGTCCCTGTTATTGTCAGGTTTCACCTCGGAGGGAGGTCGTAAATTGATGAGCCAATTTTCTCCTTATATGGCCCTTGATCTGGGAGCAGTGGCTAATGATACAAGCAAAAACAGTTTTGGTGGTAGCCTGGTTGGGGCAACGCTTGGCTTTCATGCGGCTGGAGAGATGATGGATGTTGATTTGTCTTACTCTAATCTTTTGAAGGCATCAATACCGCTAGAGAAGGGGAATAGGGTTGGAGTATTTCAAGTGCGGGCTTTGTTAAGGTTTTAGTAAGGGGCGGTAAAAAGATCGCCTTGCTGTGTACACCCTTTGGGAATGTTTTTTACAAAAAGATTTATAGGATTTTATGAGGAGTGAAAGATGCGGGGATTGAAGGATCAACAGCATAAATTGGGCTATGGAACTAAGTTAGAGCAGCGTGCTCTTTGTGTTTTGCAGAAAGGGGCTCATAAGGGGCTTTCATTGGTTTTAAGCTTTTGCTTAGCCTTTCAGCCTTTTTTATTGCAAGCGCAAGCACTTGGCGCGCAACGTTCTGTTGTACAAGAGCCTCAAGGGATTAAAGCAGCGAGTGGGGTTGGCTCTGTTTTTCACCCTACGGTGGGCATAGCAGGCAATGGTGTGCCGCTGATTGATATTGCGCGTCCTAATGGACAAGGTCTTTCTCATAATAAATATGATAGTTTCAATGTTGATACCCATGGTGTGATTTTAAACAATTCCACCAAAGAGGTTTCGCGTTCACAGCTTGGGGGATTGGTGCCTGGTAACGGCAATTTGCGCGATGTTGGGCCAGCAAAGGTTATTCTCAATGAAGTGGTGAGCGCTAGTCGCTCGCGTCTTGAAGGGATGACAGAGGTTCATGGGCAATCGGCTGATGTGATTATCGCCAATCCCAATGGGCTTACCTGTAACGGTTGCGGTTTTATCAATACACCGCGGGTAACTTTATCGACCGGACAGCCGATCATTGGGGCCGATGGTTCTTTGAGTGGTTTGCGTGTTGAAGGCGGTAACATCACCATAGGTGCTCGTGGAGTTGATGGGAGTTCATTGGATGTTTTTGATCTTGTTTCGCGCAAGATCCATGTAGAGGGTCCCATTCAAGTCAAAGGGGAATTGGCAGTTATAGCGGGGCATAATCATTTTGATTATGGGAAGCGAGAAGCAACATCACTTGGCTCTGATGGCAAAGAGACGGAGTTGGCAATTGATTCCAGCGAGTTTGGTGGCATGTATGCGGGTCAGATCCGGGTTCTCGCTAATGATAAAGGTGCTGGTGTCAAGATGCTTGGCAATATGGCTGCCAATGCTGGCGCCATGAAGTTGACCAGTGATGGCAAGCTGGTTCTTGCCAAAGCACGTGCCAAAGGATCGGTCAAAGCGCATTCTCATCATGACAGTGTGCATGTGAACGATCTGGTTTTTTCAGAACAGACGGTTGAGCTGAAAGCTTTGAAGCATGTTGAACTGGCAGAGCATTCTCGCATTGCGGCGGGTGGTGCTGTTGATGTGCAGGCTTCTACCATTGCCCTTAGATCTGATGCTTTGTTGGCGAGTGGCATTGACAATGATGGCACACAGTCAGCGACGGGTTCTTTGCACCTCAAGGCAACGAAGCTTGAGGCTGGCGATGGACGGATAGCTGCTGGTGGTCTTTTAGAAATCCAAGCAGCAACCATTGATCTTTCTCGCATAAAAGACAATGATCAGACTGGGGTTTCTTCTCTTGGTGATATGACCATTGAAACTAATCAAATCCGTGCTTTCAACAACCATATTGGAGCAAGAGGGAATATTGTCTTGAGTGCCGATGAGGCTCTTAGCGTAGATGCTGGTCATTATAGCGCTGGCGGTTTTCTTTTGATGGAAGCGGCAGAGTTGTCATCGCGTGCCAATTTAGGTGCAGAGCAAAAAGTTGACCTTTATGCGCACAGTGGTGATCTTCTTCAAGAAGGCACAGTTCTTTCTAATGGAGAGGTCACGCTGAACGCCCATGGTGCGCTGAGTCACAAGGGTGATATTGTCAGTAAGCGGACGGTTACCTTGACAGCGGGGGGCATGCTGACAACCGGACAAGAGAGCACGATTTTAAGTTCTGGTGTTGTTGTGAGCGCAGCTTCTATAACTCAAGCAGGGGCTGTGAACGTGCAAGAGGGAGTATTAACCCTTCAAACGCGTGATGGAGTCATAAATAGCGGCACAATGCGCGCTGCTAGCGTTGATGTGCATGTTGCTTCCCTAACCAATCAAGGACTGTTGATAGCTAACAATGCTATGCACCTAACGATCAGGGCTCAAGAAGG
>NZ_JBTTDI010000034.1:0-4071 GCF_055796185.1 Bartonella sp. P12B
TTCGATTATTGTGAGTTTTTTTTCTCTTGTGAGATAATCACCAATATCACGAAAATATATTTTACCACGCTGTTTGGATTCTGAATTTTTTACGAGAATAGAGAGGGCAATAGGTGCGCGTGATCCAGAACCAAAAATCTTCCCACCTTCTTTTCGAGAAAGCTCTCCAGAAGTGCGTTGATTGCCGCGCAAATGGAAAATATAAAGGCTGCTAAATTCCTCAACAAGGCATTTCCGTAAGCCATCCATAGAATTTACATCTATAAAACCGGCATTTGTGACAAAACCAATAACACCACGATCTTTTATACGGTCACTTGCCCAGCGGATGGCACGAATATAACTATCATAAAGTGCTTGCATATTGATTGATGCAGATTGCGCAGCATAGGTTTCACTGATACGTTTATCTAAGAGTGGATAGGGGGTATTTTTTGCGTTGTCATTAGCACTTTTTTGTCTCAAAGAATAAGGGGGATTACCCATAATAACTTCGATATTTAGATTTTTCTGAAGTTCCAAATATGCACTGTTTTCCTCTAATAAACCTTTCATCAGATCTTGTTTTTCAACCATTTGAAACGTATCGGTTAAACCAATATGCTTAAAGGGAATATAATCTCCTTTCATAAGACCATGATAGGTTGCTTCAATGTTAATCGCTGCTATGTAATAAGCGAGTAAGACAATCTCATTGGCATGGATATCATGACGGAACTTATATTCCATATCCTCTGGTTTAATGAGATCAGATTGCAAAAGCCGTGTGATAAAGGTACCGGTACCCGTAAAAGGGTCAAGGATAGAGACACCACGGGAGCTTAAACTCTTGCCAAATTCTTTTCGCAAAACATCATCAACAGAGTGAATAATAAAATCGACAACCTCAACAGGGGTATAAACAATGCCTAATTTTTCTACCGTACGCGGAAATGCTTTGGCAAAAAAACTTTCATAAAGAGTGATGATGAGATTTTGCCTTGCTTGCGGGGTAGTGATGCCAGAGGCACGTAATTTGACACTGTCATAGAACTCTTTAAGATCTGTTGACTCCTCTTCAATGTTGGACTTGTCCAACTCAGCTAAGATCTTTTCCATCGCTTGTGAGATGGTATTGTTTTGAACAAATTGATTGCCATCAAATAAAGCTTCAAAAACAGGACGCGTCACAAGATGTTGCGCTAACATTTCAACAGCTTCTTCTTGTTTGATATCACTGTTTAAGTTGTTCTTTAATTCCTCATGAAACGCATGAAAGGCGTGATAAGCTTCGCTTGTTTTATGAGAAAGCATATTTTGCAGGCGATTGATATGATTTCGTGCAATCTCAGCAACATTGCCAGCCCAGTTTCCCCAATAATCGGTGATGGCAAATTTCTTAGCAAGAAGTGTTCTAAGGGCATTGGGAAACTCAATAAAAAAGGGTAATTTTCCTTGTACTTCACTGCTTTGAGAAGGCTCATAAGCAGGTGTTCCAATTTTCAGTCCCGTACTTTCTGGTTTTTCATAGATTGAGAGTTTATCCTCAACCGCAGTCATACTGTCTAAAGCGATAATCTCTAGGGTATGACTTACATCTTGTCCTAAAATCATCTGGTTAAGGGTTATCTCAAAATTCTCATCATGGGCAAGTAAAGCATTGATTACTTGCCAGACAACCTTATATTTCTTATTGTGTCTTAAAGCCTGTTCAGCAGGAATTCCAGCAGGAACCCCAACCGGTAAAATGATATAGCCTCTTTTTTTCCCCTTGGCACGGCGCATGATACGTCCCACCGCCTGTATCACATCCACATGACTTTTGCGCGGGTGGAGAAACATCACCGCATCAAGAGCAGGCACATCCACACCTTCTGAGAGACAACGAACATTGGTTAACACACGGCAGGTATTTTCCCCTGCATCTTCTTTTAACCAATCAAGTTTTTTTGTACGTTCTTTAGCACTACAAGTTCCATCAATATGCTCAAATCTACAGTGAAGAGCAGGAGCCTTTTTATGACTTTCATAAAGAGTACGTAATTCATCTTGAATTGTATCAGAATTGAATCTTTTACAGATGCGTTTAGAAGTCTCAATATCTCTACAAAAAGCCAACGCCCTCCGCATGGGATTGGGATCATCATTCAGATCAAGTTTTAGATCTATTTTACTCAGGGCTTGATAACACCCTATGATCTTGGTCGTATCATCAAGAATAAGTTCATAATTGTCATCGGTAATAAGATGTTGAATGGCTTTACTTACCTGCTCTTCATTCACACCCAAGACAATAATCTTATAAGGTGCTAATAATTCATTTTTTACGGCTTTTGAGAAGGTATAAGTATAAAGGGTTTTTCCATAGAGATCTTCATCATCCATAGAAGCTAGAACAGCATTAATCTCATTGGCTTGTTTCTTGGCATTATCAGCAAAGATCTTCGGTGTTGCTGTCATGTACAGGCGTTTTTTGCCCTGAACAATGCTGTTATCATGAACCTTAACAAACTTTGATTCACTGTCGTCTGTTCCTAATGATACGCCAGTGGTACGGTGCGCTTCATCACAAATGATCAGATCAAATTCAGGTAACGCATATTTCCTTTGTGCATCGGCAATCACTTGGATCGAATGGTAAGTTGAAAACACCACAGTCATCACATCAGGAGAAGTTTTATTGGCTTTGCTAGCAAGTTCTCGCGGATCTGTTGTAGCAGGCAATGCAAGATCTGAGACATCCAGTTCAGCAACATCCTCTTGGTTTTTACGATGCTTGCCAACTTGTGTATCGGAACACACCGCAAAGGACCGCAAGGGTATCTCTGTATCACTTGTCCATTCTCTGATCGTTTGTGACATAAGAGCAAGAGAAGGGACCAAAAACAAAACACGCTTACCTGTTCCTGCTATTTGTTCTGCTATCTTAAGACTGGTGAAAGTTTTACCTGTTCCACAAGCCATAATCAGCTTGCCACGGTCTGCTTCTTTTAAACCCTCACAAACAGCTTCTAGAGCTTCTATCTGATGATCTAAAAGCTTTTTCTTTTTTTGTTCTTTAAGGACAATATCTCCTTTTGCCTCAAAAGTACTCCAATCGATTTGGCTGTTTTCGAGATCAAACAGATTAATCCGTTGAATCGGGACGTCTTGTCCTTTACAGGTAAGATCGGCATTGTTACTCCAGTTACTTTCCGTGCTATCAATAAGGATACGACGGGTAAATGGGGCTTTCCCAGAGGCAGCAATAAAGCTATCAATATCTTCTTTTTTAATCTGATGATTTGCACTATAAAATTTACATTGAATAGCAGCATATCCCTCTTCATCACGGATCTTAGCGACCAGATCAATGCCGATATCAGTACCATCCCAATCATGTTCGCGTGCCCAATCGTAATAGGTTTGAACCTTTTCGTATTCTTGGCATTGCAGCGGATCATGGGTTAAGTAGGCAATAACAAACTTTTCAAAAGAAGTTCCTCTATCGCGGGCACCTCCTGTATGATCGCGGTAAGATTGCAACAGAGAGCGTAATGTTAGTGGTTTGGTATGAGATTGAAGCATTTATAATAAAACCCCACCGCTTTACAAGCGTTAATCTATCGGTGTCAAAGAATTTTCAATAGAATTTGCTAGATCTGTTTAGAACAAATAGCAAGAGTAAAGTAGGAAAAGAGTATTAAAGATCCACAAACTGCTTCAAAAAAATTTTACAAGATGCAATTACAAACAGCCTATAAACAGCAAAGTGGTGAAATTTACTATTCGTTTTTGTGTTAATCAAACCAAATTCGAACCGTGTTTTAATAGGTCAAAATGAATAGTTTGAAGTGTTTTATGATCACAAAATATCATCACAAAAATCATAAATGCTGTCAGTTAAATTTTTAGACAGATACTGACAGGTTTTAATCAACTTATCTCATTAATTGTCTATATAAATCATCTTATTAGCACTGATTATTTCTCAAAACACACTAACATATTGAAATATAATGTTTTTTACTTTTATCGAAAAGTTTTTTTAAAAATGAGGGGGTAAATCAACCGACAACGACCGACAAGAATATGACCTGAGTTATGACTATC
>NZ_JBTTDI010000035.1:0-3887 GCF_055796185.1 Bartonella sp. P12B
GAGAATATTCTTAGAAGAGCCAAGCTCATGCAATGCAGCGGCGATATCACCACGATTATTAACAAGTGCTACAGCGCTTTTATTGATCAGCGCTTGCACACCAGCTTGCATCGCCGCATTCATGGCACTGCTAGAACCAACACCCAAAGCACTAGTAATCGCACCAGCAGCTGTGGAAGCAGCGCCAGCGGTCACTGCTGTCACAGCCAAGGCCACTAAAGCAGCACCCGCTTCCGTGAGACCTTGGGCTTTATAATCCCAGTGTTTAAACTCAGCCTTAACCGCCTGCCAATCAACTTGCTTGGCTAAAACGGGATCATCGCGCAGTTGCTTAATCCATCCCATCCCCGGTGAGCGAGACAATTGCTCAAGGGATTTGTCTAAATCACCCGTGGCTTCATATTCGGCAACAATGCCATTGCCAGCTTCAATCTTAACCCCACCACCAGCTTCCATGGTGACATATTTGATGGTCTCCTCAAACTGACCTTTGTCACTCTCACTCCACCAAACCAAGTTTTCATTACGCTGATAAGTCTCCTCAAAGTCTTGATCTTTGTTGGTCAGAATCGCAATCTTACCCTTCTCTGCGACAAGATGCATCTGACCACCACTGGACAACCCAGAAGCACCAAGGGTGAGATCACCTTTTTGCGCATGCATGGAGAGAGTGCCATCAACATCTATCGTGGTTTTGTTTGTGGTCACTTGCGTGGACTGTTGACGAAACTTATTCTTTTGCTTCGATTTATCGCCTTCTTTCCCCCTAAGGTCTAAGTCAAAACTGCTCAAATCTTGTACCGAAGTCATCGTTAGAGCATCACTACTATTGAAACGCGCATCGCCCTTTGCTTTAGCCTTAACCCCATCCAAGGTAAGGCTGCCATTCGTCACAACGCTAAGATCATCTCCACTGTTGAGTGCGCTTAACTGATGTGTCTTGCTTTGCGCATCATAATGGCCTTTTTCTAATGTCTGCTTGTGTTCACTCTCTAGCGCCAAGGCACTAAAGTTGGCAGAGCCATCGACAATCACTGTCATCGGACCGCCGCTGGTGAATTCCCCTCCTTCAGAGCTTAAATCACCAAGGGAGTGGATATTTAATTCGTGTTCAGAGAGAATTTGTCCCTTTTGCCCCGCTCGATCAACAAAACCATATTCATTATTCTCACGGATTTTAGCCGTTCCATTGGCTATGGTCTGAGCAGTAAGGGTGATGATCTCACCGTGAATAACACCAGAATAATTGGCTAAAAGACCTCCACTGGTGAGCTCTACAGGCCCAGCCGCATTCAAAAGTCCACCATCATTAAACAAAGTTTGCTTGGTCGTCACATGCAATGCATCATGACTGAGCACCTCACCACTATTGGTAAAGCTGTCCGCATTTAAGCTGACCCCATTTCCCTTTAAGCGAGCACTGGAAAGCTTTCCTTGTTGGGATCTTTGTGGACCTTCAATAGCTTGTGCGAAAGACGAGGTTGGCACTAAATAAACATGCGGTACCAAAACCTCTTGCCCATTCTTCTCAATTGTCTCAAGCCAGATGATATCCTTGTCCAACTGAGCAATTTGCTTTTGCGTTAACGCAACCCCTAACTTTAATCCCAAAGGACCTTGCTGCTCGACAGCATTGTCATAAAGCCTTTGCATTTGGACATTGGGATCTTCAACCTCAAGAAGAGTGTGATTGCCGGTCAGCTCAAAGATTTGCTCCCCCACCAAGCGATATTCAAAATAAGCATCCCCTAGCCTTTTAAACACTTGGTCAGGCTTATAATTGCCAATCTTTTTTAAGTAGTAGTCAGACCCCAAAAATTTGCTTGGATTAATAAAATCTGGGCGCGTTTCGATCACAAACGGCACTTGTGGTGTTTGCGTGCTAGACAACTCTGTTTTGACAGAACCAAGCCCTTCTTGGGGTGCCACCTGTATGGATTCTGATGCTGATATTTGACCGCTTGGAGCTGGTGTTAAGGTTTGGGCGCCCAATGCTGGTGATGATGCTAATGTTTGAGTACCCAGTGCTGGTGCCGATGCTAGTATTTGGCTGCTCGGTTCTGGTGCTAGTTCTGGTGTTTGGCTGCTCGGTGCAAAAAGTGCCTTGTGCCCCGTTAAACCATTGATAATGCCATCCAATCGGTCCTTGCTGATCAGCGGCTTTGAACCGTCGAAATCGGTATTTTTAACCCCAGCCAAGCTTTTATCGCCAGAACTTAAGCCAATTTGACCTACTCCCTCACGCACCGCATGATTGTCAAGAATGCCTGTTACCTTCACATCAAGAGTGCCACCTGCTTCTATCGTGCCGTAAACCGTATCATAAGTACGCGTGGTTATGACGGGATTGCCCACATAACTCCATGTATCTGTATCTCCAAATTGAATAACCCCTGCACCCAAAATATCACCAGATGACATCTCGATATGTGTTGTTGTCTCAACCGTAGTTGTTTCGATTAAATCGCGCCCTTCATTGAGCAGCGTATCGCCCTGCATCGTAATGTCGCCATTGGCTGCAATCAAACTATAGTTATTGCTGATCTCACCAGCATGAACCATTAAATGATGCCCTACCAAAATTTGTGCAGCGTTATTGGTAAAATGAGGTTGCTGACGGTTAATCGTCGTTGTAACTCTCGTAGTTGTAGTCGTTGTATCAACCCAAAACCAACCATCTTCTTCAGTAACCGATGTTTCAGAGATATGGCATTTAACCATTTCATCAGTCACTTTAATTCCCCCTTCACGCCTATTGGTGAGTGAAGAGACATCGAAGATCATATCGCCAGAGACGGCTTCTAAAAGCCCAGAAATGTTGATCACAGAACCAGCCCGCTCTCCACTTAAACCACGGAAAGTGAGATTGTCTTCGGCAATGACATCGGCAAATTTATTGAGGAATGTTCCATCCAAGGAGAATATTGCTGACTTGTTGGCGTAAATCAGCCCACTATTGCTGATATCCCCCGTCACATTGAGAGCAACGCCATCGCCACTCGAACCCATGCTACCAGCATTGCTCAAGGCATCGGTGGTTAAGACAAAAGCGCCACCACTTTTAAGAACCCCACCTTCCCCATTTAAAATAATGCCACCTTGCTCCCATAACGGATCATGGTTTGCTGCCACAAGCGTCAAGGCATCCTTGGCTAAAAGCTGACCGAAATTTGTTAAAGAACCAAGTTGTGCCTCAACAACACCGCCTACCATGGTACCGGTATTGCTTAAAACGCCATGACTCTTGAGAATAAGCGTTCCACCTTGCGCTTCTACATGCCCTGCTTGATTTAATGTCTTTGCTTTAAGGATAACATCATAGGCAGCAACCTCACTTGGCTCTTCCATTGTTAATGTGCCATCACTGGAAAGCTCTACCCTCTTTTGCGAAACAATCCGCCCGCTCTGTAGCAGATCTTGTCCTGATTCAAGAGTGATTGCACCATTGCTTGCGATCAAACCGCTATTGATCAACTCACCGTGACTGGTCAGTTGAAGATCACCACTCTCGCTTTCCATAATGCCAGCTTGCGTTATCCTGTCGGCAACAACACTGGTAGCACCTTGCGTAGAGAGTAGACTGTCACGATTCTCAAAAGCACCAACATCTATCAGCAAACCACCACGCGCTAAGATATAGGATGCCCCCTCGTTGAGCGTGCCATTCTGTTGCTCTTGCAACGCTGCATCTTGTCGGGATGGATTGGCTGGTTTTGCACTTTTATTGGTTAAGGAGGCTGCAACAAGTTTCATGTCACCGGCAAAGCTGTTCAAGACACCCCCTTCATTAACCACATGTCCAGCACGCTCTCCCCTCAGACCACCAATGGTGAGATCCTCTTCAGCAATTATCTGCCCATGGTGGTTGCTCAAAGCACCATCAACGA
>NZ_JBTTDI010000036.1:0-3436 GCF_055796185.1 Bartonella sp. P12B
CGCTAACAAACACGGCAACTAGTCCGTTGCTTACAC
The DNA here is from genome assembly GCF_055796185.1 of Bartonella sp. P12B. NCBI lineage: Bacteria > Pseudomonadati > Pseudomonadota > Alphaproteobacteria > Hyphomicrobiales > Bartonellaceae > Bartonella > Bartonella sp. P12B. The sequence continues at coordinate 37 of NZ_JBTTDI010000036.1, forward strand.
TTTTCCCTAATAAGGGTATTGTATGGTGTAAGCACACCCGACAAAATCGTTATATGCATTCTATAGCATAAAAGATAGTCAGTTTTTTTATATTAGGGATTAGGTTTATCGTAACCTATTCGCTAGTTGTTCAGTGTTTGTTAATCACTTGATTATTTATATACCAAAATACGTATTTATTGTCAACTATATTTTATTCTTTTTTGTGTTTTTATAATTATTTTTTACACCATTGTGTATAAATATGCATCATATGCTTATGAATATTTTCTGTTTTATTGACTCTATTCGACTCTATATTACGCAATTGCGTTATTTTTCTCTTTTAAACGTCATAATAACGAAAAGCGCTCTTATGATACTTATTTTTAACTTTATAACGCATGGTTATTTTTATGAGATAACTTGTGAATATTTTTGTGAATTTTTTATAAGAAGTTGGTAATTTAAACAGTTTTAATAGAGAGCGCATCCTTATAACCAACGCTTTTGATTCATTCTCTATAGCCACCGCGTCATTCTCATAAAAAGATAATATGATCATACGGTTTTAATTTGTTATAAAAACATTTTGAATTCTTATATTCTTATCAAAATACCTTTTTATGGGCTTTTGCCTCTTTTATCAGTTTCATTAGTATTATTGAAAAGACAATATCTTATAAGGAACATATGAATCTTTAAAGCCTTTCAAAAGATAGCTCGTGATTATGAGATATGCTATCAATTCTTTTATAGCTATTAATTTTATAGGTTTTGGGGGTTTTGGGTGTTCTTTTTGGGGCTCATTTTTTAAAAAAATTATCTAAAAATAAAAAGTGTTATATTTCAATATGTTAATTTTTATCAATTTTTAAATAACAACCAATGATTGATGATAATTGACAATATAGCATGTAAATACAACCAATGTTATATGTTTTGGGTGTTTTGGAGGTTTTGGGTGTGATTTATTTTTACGAAAATAAGTCATTAAAAGAGTAAAAAATAGAGAGATTCATTCTTCTCTTTTTAGAGTATCGCATGGTAAATCTTTCCTTTTAAGATTACAGGTAAGCAACCTAATAAGAGAGGTATAGATTACGGTTATAAGATCTATACCCCTTGTAATTATCATGCCTATCATGTGAGCATGCTTTCTTAAGTCTACTCAGTTTCTCTTAATTCTAGATTTGGTAAGTTCTTAACAATCTTCATTGTTTCTAAACTTACCGTAATAACCCTTTGGAACAATTCCAATGGATAAGCAGGGTTGCCAATGGTCTCAATAGCATAGCGATTGGCATCATTAGCAATGCCACTCTTTTTATCAGTTTTTACACATTGCCGTTCCATAACCCATTCAAGAGCAGATTTACCATTAACGATATACTCATAAGCTTTAAGAGGGATATCTGTTATTGTGATATTACTGTTATAAAAAACAGTGGTTTTATCCTTTTCCTTACCGTTCCCAACAAATTTCATTTCTGTAACGTAATAAAACTTTTCGGGATTAGAGATCTCTGTAAGTTTAGGGTTGCCTTTTTTAAAGGTCACTGGATAAAGTTCTACCGTTTCATAATTGACGTGCAAATTGCCTAATTCACGACCAGCATTAACAAATGCCCAGAAATCTTCAGCGCTCTTTACGCAAGGGATGCGAGGGAGTTCTTTACATAAATTGTCAGCATAACGAGCATGGTAATCTTCTGAATGCAAAAGACCGTAAACATAATAGAAGATATCATCTTTAGTGATGGTTTCATTAGGATAAGCAGCCTTAAAATGTGCTAAACCTTCATCAGTAATGGCATCACGGCGTTGTAAACCAGCGGCTTTGGTCTCTTCTGTAGAATTTGCAAATAAATGAGATTGTTTTTCATTTTTGTCTTTTTTAACCGTAACATCTTCGTAAAGGTATAATGGAAAACATTGGCTACCACCATCTATTAGATTAAAATCAGCTATATTATTAGTCATAAGTACAGAAAAACCACTCCGTGAACCTGTACTTGTAACTTGTATTATTCTATTTTCAACCGTTTCTCCTATCGGAAATATACAAGGCATTTGATAAATTGCTTCATTGAAGGTGCGATTATAATAAAGCCATTGTTGTGTAAAAGGACGGTACAAACTTTGAGAAAGACATGTATTTTTAAACTCAAAAATTTTTCCTTTAGTTAACTGTTGTTTAATTTTAAGGCTCCAGCTAATTTTTTTTGCATCTGTGTTAACAAAATCATTTACAGCATTGGTACGTGTTTTACGGTCAATATGTGAATAGTCATTATTAAAGCGTTCTATTTCGCTATTATAGAAAGCAATCATGTTACTCATATTTTTAGCTAAAACTTCACGACTTGAGTTATATGCCCAAGCATCACGACTGGTTACAACACCAAGAGAAAACGTGTCAAAGAGCTTTTTACCATGATCTTTCTTATCACCTATGGCTAAAAATGCTTTAAAACTGTCATCACGTTGATTTATCCAATCACCATGTTTATCTGGTGTAATTATTTTCCAACCGTGTTCACTTTGTGTAATACCATCAATGCTACCAAAGGTTTCGATTATTGTGAGTTTTTTTTCTCTTGTGAGATAATCTCCAATATCACGGAAATATATTTTACCATGTTGTTGTACATTTGGATTTTTTACAAGAATAGAGATAGCGATAGGGGCTCGTGATCCAGAACCAAAAATTTTGCCTCCTTCTTTTCGAGAAAGTTCTCCAGAGGTACGTTGATTGCCCCGCAAATGAAAAATATAAAGGCTGCTAAATTCCTCAACGAGGCATTTACGTAGACCATTCAGAGAATGACCACTGATAAAACCTGCATTTGTAACAAAACCAATAATACCGCGGTCTTTTATGCGATCACTAGCCCAGCGAATAGCTCGTATATAGCTGTCATAAAAATTTCGCATATTCATTGAATCAGATTGAGCAGCATAGGTTTCACGAATACGTTTATCTAAGAGTGGATAAGGAGTGTTCTTGGCATTATCATTTTCATTCTTTTGCCCCACGGAATAAGGAGGGTTGCCAAAGATCACTTCAATATTGAGTTTTTTCTGAAGTTCCAAATATTCACTGTTTTCTTCTAATAACCCCTTCATCAGATCTTGCTTTTCAACCATCTGAAACGTATCGGTTAAACCAATATGCTTAAAGGGTATATAATCTCCTTTCATAAGACTATGATAGGTTGCTTCAATATTTATGGCAGCAATGTAATAGGCAAGCAAGACAATCTCATTGGCATGAATATCATGACGGAATTTATATTCCATATCCTCTGGTTGAATGAGATCAGATTGCAAAAGCCGCGTGATAAAGGTACCAGTTCCAGTGAAAGGGTCAAGAATAGAAACACCACGCGATCCCAAGCTCTTGCCAAATTCCTTGCGT
>NZ_JBTTDI010000037.1:0-3431 GCF_055796185.1 Bartonella sp. P12B
TTCATAGACAGGATAAGCACGGCTTTTATATACATCTGCGTAGTCTTGATAGGTTTGTGGTCGGCCGAATTCCGTTAAGTCGCCATTGATGATAGAAAATTCTGCTGCGTGTGATTTTATTGCATTGGCAACTTTCTTATTTGTTTCTAACCATGGACCTCTGTTGCTATTCGCATTAGGATCGCCTGAATTCAAACGCCATGGTTGTGGATCGGCTGCTATGATAACAGTATAATTTTTGGGAGTCGTTCGCTTTACGGACCAAATGACCCTCGCGTTTGGACCTCCTTCTTCCTGTCGTTCAAAATAATACCCTTTTTTGCTGGAAGTTGCAGAGTATTCAGGGGTCCCACTATAGGGATTATACCAGCGGAATGTTAAAAGTGCTCCATCGTCTTGTACTTTGTATTTAGCAAAACCTCCAGATCCAAAAAGCCAAGCATTCGATGTTGTTGCTGCTCTTCCTACAAAGCCAGAGGCAATCAGAGTTGAGGGGCCATTTCCCCAGAATCCACCCGTTTTCCACTGTCCACGCTCGACACCTTTATCAATGAGTTTCATAAAAGTCAGTGGATTGCTCAGTTCATTGATGATGTAGACATCAGTCGAACGGTCATCAAAGGCACTTCGTTTAGGTTTTGGCAATTTGGCGATGAATCTTTGCTTTTTTTTGTGTGTTACAGAAACATGTTGAGCGTGAGAAAAACAAGGATTGATACAAATCAAGAGGGTAAGAAAAATTCCAATGAGTGTTGTATATGTGGATTTCATAAACTTATCTTATAAAACTAAAAAAATTTCAAAAGAAATGGTCCTATAAGAAGTAAAATTTGTTTTTTTTATGAATTATGTTTCTGTCACTATTTTTAAACGCAATAATATATCTCAAATATATCTGAAAACATTTGGTAATCAAGAATATCCCTCATCTTAAGCATAAGATTTGTAGAAAGCTTTTAGAAATTTAGCAGAAATCTACACCCTATCCTTTTTGCTTTCATTAAGCTTTTTCAGAGTCATTCTTTTTGACAAAAACCTTCAAGAGAAAGAATTTTAGCCATCACTGAAGGGGGGGTTCTGTATGATTTAAGATGTGTCGTTTGATGATTTTATTGGGCTTTTTAACAAAGAATCAATATTGTTTTTTTCGTGCAGGAATGCTTCTAGATCTTGCGTTTTTAAAGCTTTACTGTCAGGAATGCGGATGCGCATGGGATCCACTTTTACACCATTGACAATGATTTCAAAATGGCAATGGGGACCAGTTGCCATCCCAGTTGCTCCGACATAGCCAATGACTTGTCCTTGTCGTACTTTTGTGCCCAGTTTGATGTCTGGTGCATAACGACTTTGGTGCGAATAACTGCTGACATATCCATTGCTGTGTTGAATTTCTGTATGATTGCCATACCCACCGGTTACGCCAATTTTTATGACAACACCATCTCCTATCGCAATAATGGGCGAGCCTTTTGGAGCAACCCAGTCAACGCCTGTATGCATGCGAACATATCCTAAGATCGGATGCTTGCGTGGTCCAAAGGGGGAACCAAAAACACCATAGGGAGTGGGTTTGCGGAGCAAGAAAGGTTTGGAGCTTTTTCCTTCTGAATCATAATAATCAACGCTTCCGTCTTTTGATTGATAACGGTAATATTTATAGGTCATATTGCCGAAGGTAGCACTGATATAACGAATTTCAGGATCTGTATGGGTGCGCGTTTCCTTTGTTTTTTGATTCTTTTTGCCGTTTTTCGCTTCTTTGTTATTTTGTTCTGTATCGCTTTGTTGTGGCAGAGCATAAAATATTTCTATCTGATCGGTTGGTGTTATCTGACTCTTCATATCGATATTGGTGGCAAGAAGACGAATCAGATGCTGGGAGAGCGACTGCGATAGATTATGGCTGAGCAGAGCATTATAGAGTGCATCATAGGCTGTTGGTAATTGTGCTGTACTCACATAAGAATGCGGAATACCATTTTGAAAGGCGGTTTTAAGAGCCGTTGACATTTTGGGCTCTGCACTTTCAACAAAGGATCCTTTATCATTGAGAGCAATGGTGAGAACATGATACATTCCTTGATAGATGCTTGCCCGCACCAGATGATCTTCTTCTCCAGCTTGTGTAACAATACCAATCCGTAAAAGGCTTCCCTCTTTCAGCATATCAGAATGGTAAAATCTCGTTAAAGTGTTTACAACCTGTTCAATTTGTTGCTTCGTGTAGTTCGTTTCTTTGAAAACATCCGCTATCTTTTGTTTTTTACGAATAGGGATAATATCTTCAGCGTAATTTTTCGTGAGGTCAATGCGATGACTTTGAGGGGAAATGGTTACATTTTCTTGCACAATGCGCACTTCAGGGGTATCGGTAAACTGAGAGCTGGAAGCCGCATCTTCTAATTTTAACGGGTCAATCAATGTGAGCATTGAAAGGAGTTCATTGGTTTTTTCCAAAGAAAATCCAGCTTTTTTTAATTCTTGTTGTGCTTCATCATCCGTCAGGGTATCGGCTCCATCGAAGTCTAATTGATCAACGATAAACTTACGGTTGCGTAAGATAATTTTACTTTCCACTTTCGCGCCGTAAATCTGTCCGGAATCTTGCAGTTTGATGGTTTTTGTATTCGAATCACTGGTAAACATACTGAGAGAATCAAATTTAGGATAGCTATATCTTTGTGGACGCTCTTCGGCTAAAGCCATTCTGATCCATTCAAAATGTTGTGTTTGAATAACTTTTTCATCGCCTTTTTTTTGCAGAATTGATAATTCAAATTGCCGTTTACTATCAAAGCTTTGCCGTGCATGGGTGGGGGCAATACGGTCACCTTTATATCGATTGGCATCGGGGTCTTGTGTGTTTGAAAGATTTTCTGGTGTAAACCATTGTGGAGGTGTTACCAATCGCTGTTGTTCATCGAGAGCAGCAAAAAGTGCAATCCCCATCAGAATGCAGGATGTGATTCCCGTGAGAACTGTTCCGGTAAGCCAACGCACAGAAATCTGTCGACGCGCTGGTCGCAAACGTTTCACGACAAGAGCAGGATCTTGCCCGGGATCGTTTTTCTGTTGTTCGTTATCCCACATAGATTTTTAGAGTACTTTTCAAATATTAAATAAAAGGTGCTAGCATAGCTTAGCATCGCGCGACAAGAATTTGATTCTTTGTTACAGACAAATGAAATCTATTACAGACAATGCAAATCCCCAAATTTATACAGCAATACCATTATAATAGCGAAGAAAGATAGAAGAGCAATAACAACATTGGTTATGTTCTCAACATCACACAACAAATGCTCCTAACAATTACATTCCCCCGTATTTGATGGATAAAGTATTCCATGGATAGATTTGCTTGCTTTAAGGTGTTCTTTTTAGCTTTTATCGTTCTATTTTTTTTGAGAGTTCCCCTTTTTCTTTTC
>NZ_JBTTDI010000038.1:0-3360 GCF_055796185.1 Bartonella sp. P12B
GTTTAACTCTGGATCAGGGGTGCATTGCCCACCAAGAATGGCGCCTTGCGCTTTTAAATCACGCAAATAGGCATTGACGCTTTCACTCACATCACTCATGTAGGTTTTTTTGATATTGCGGTCGACCGCCCACATATGCCCACGCAAGATGGCGTCATTAATCATATCCACGGTTCTCACAACGGATAAGAAAGCAAATTTTGTATCGCTTGAAAGGGTGCGGTTTCCCCAAAGACGATAACCATTTTCGCGAATAATTGTTGTGATGTTTTGTTCATTGAGAAGGTTGGCACGGCTTGATCTGTCACCAATGGAAAAATCAATCGGGCGGGTAATCCCTACAATGCCATTGATCACTTTGTTTGAAGGAGAATGCCAAAAACCATGGGTAAAATCTGTTTTGGCAATGATACCCGCAACTGCTGCACTTGCGGGCTGTTCTAGGATTTCTCCATTACGATTTATCTTTACAAAAGGATCAACGATGATGGCGCGTTTTGAATCAAAATCCTTTGCTGCACTAAGAGCTGCTTCATCGGTTGTGTTTGGTGCATCAATGATTACAATAGCGCGGAGCCGCTCAGCAATGCCAATCAACTCTGCTGCTACAGGATTCGAGGTTACACTGATTTCGGCTTTTGCTGTTGCACCAGTGCCATCACCTTCAATCGTTACATTGGGGGCGGTTTGATAATCAAAGCCATTGTCCTTGAGAACAATCGAGGTCACTTGTCCATTGGCGATAATTGCTTCTGCTTTTGCACCGCCGGCAATTTTAACAGTTGCTTGAGTATAACCGCTGCCTTTGTTGGTGATATCAATCTTGCTAAGGCTAACAGGGCGTTTATGGGTAAAGCTTGGAGCAATCAGAATGCGTGGTGTTTGTCCAAGCAGGGATTGTGCTCCAATCAAAGCATGCACACCTTCATAAGCACCATTGGCATTTACACCGCCAAGAACATTGGTCAATGTTGTGTTTTCGTTATCACCTTCTTGCACACGCACGACGATAACAATGGCACCCACTTGCTTGAAAATGAGATCAAGAGCATTGGGGAGGGTGCCTTGACGTTTGCCTGTTTTATCCAGTTTTGCTGCTTGTGAAAGTGAACCGGTAACCAACACCGGCGTATTGAGAGGGAATGCCTGTTCATCGGCATCGGGTGCTGTGCCGACAATTCCGATAACTGCTGATTGAACTGCGCGAAGGGGACGTGTGCCATCGTCCACCTCGACAACTTCAACACCGTGTAAAAAACCTGTTGTCATTATTATGCTCCTTAAAATGAGGGGGGAATGAAAATGAATGGAAAAAAATGAGAGGTAAAAAGCCACTTTTGAGAACGACTTGACAAAATCTTTAAAACCGTTAGATTCGTACAAAGGTGCTTCAAAAACACCTTAAAATACCAAGCGGATTGGTTACCGAAATAATCAGTCTTCTGTACATTAAAGGCTTTGACTCATTATATGCTGCGCGCATATAATGGTTTCGTCGGGTGTGGTTATGCTATACAATACCCTTATGGGAAAAGCGTAACGACGGACTTGGTACCGTGTTTTTGAGCGCCCGGCATTTTTAAAAGTGTCAATCAAAAACATCTATTACCAAGGAGTTTATCATGAACAATTTAGTAACAATCAATGATGCTGGTATTGCTGTTACAACCTCTTTGAAAATTGCTGAAGGTGTAGGGAATACACATAAAACAGTTATACAGCTGGTTCGTCAAAATATTAAAGACTTTGAAGAATTTGGTTCACTCGCATTTGAAATGCGAGTGAGTAGAAAAGATGGTAAGGGTGGGCAAAAGAGAGAAGTTGCAATCCTCAACGAACCACAAGCAACCTTACTCATGACCTATATGCGTAACAACGATGCGGTGCGTGCGTTTAAAAAAGCACTTGTAAAAGCTTTTTACGATTTAAAAAATCAGTTGATTGATAATGACCGTGATACACGATTTGATTTTCCAAGCAATTGGAATGAGATGGGGCCTACTGAAAAGGCTGTTTATATTTATGGGCCTCTCCACATGCATCTTGTTAAAGCCTTCACATTAGCAGAAGAAAGCAAGCACTGTAAAACTTTAATTGAAGAAGCAAAACAGGTGTTAGCAAGATCTGTGACAAAAGCTGCTTAGTTTATAACGTCATCTCCTCGTCTTTAAAGGCAGGGAGATGATAAAAGCTCTAGCTATTTTATTAACAACTATGGTCCATTTGTACATTGACTTTTTTACTAGCTTCTAGTGTTGGAATAGAAGAAACATCAATATCACGCTCGGCATGCCAAGCGTCATAATTAGCTTGCATACGTAACCATATGGCAGCTCCATCACCAAACATTTTACCAAGACAAGCAGAAATAGAAGGAGAGACAGGTTTTTTTGTATTCAGGATATCATAGAGATGTTGGCGTGATATACCGAGCATTTGTGCAATTTCTGACTTTGTTTTGCCAGTTTCAGGAATAATTTCCGCCAAAATTTCTCCTGGATGAGTAGGACAACGGTTTTTATCTCTTTGTGCAGGAATGTCATTCATAACTGTATCCTTAGTGGTATTGTTCAAGATCAACACGGTAAGCATTACACGAGTCAAATTCAAAGGTGATACACCATGGTCCATTAACGTGAACAGTGTAACGGGTAGGTGAATATCCGATTAAAGAATGAAAGTTAAATCCTGGAAGATTCATATCTTCTGGTCTTTCACAAATATCTAAACGGTCAAGACGAATAATGATACGTTTTACAAGTCTTTTATCAATCTTAGATGATTTTCCTGTTTTGAATAATTCTGCTAGTGTTTTGCTTTTAAACGTTTTAATCATTACCTTATATAGCGTAAAAAACCACTTGTGTCAACAAATAGCTTACAATATAAATATTAAAATGGAAAAAACATAAATATTCTATTGGAAAGCCTTATCTCCTAGACTTTCTCATTTTTCTCTTATCGTTCTTTCATAGATTCTACTGATGCGTCTGTCTTAGCTCTTTCAGAAGACAAAGGGTTTTTTTCTTCATCAATAATAGGAGGAGAGAATTTTCCATCTTTATAAGTCCAGCCAATTTGCGCTTCACTTGAGGGGATTGCCTCTCCCTCAGATAAATGAACATAATCTTCTGGTGCAACAATAACGTTTGTTACCACACCATTTTCAACAACTGCATATTCCATAAAAACTCCTATATAAAAAATCTAAACAACATTGCTCCGTTGCCACCATTACCCCCTTTACTAACTCCACCATCTTCTCCAGGGAAATAACCACCCCCACCGCCGCCGCCCTCCCCACTGCCATTGCAACCTTTACCACCATGACCACCTTTATGGCTCTCTCCACCATAACCA
>NZ_JBTTDI010000039.1:0-3061 GCF_055796185.1 Bartonella sp. P12B
GTAGTTGTCAAGCAGCATCTTGAACATGAATGGTAACTTCTTTCTAAAAACACCAGATTTTGATTAAAAAAATAAAAAAAATACTAGATTATGATTTTTTCTGTTGACATCGTGTAAAAAATCGTATTTAATGACGGCACGGCACTAGTCGTATTGTGTCTAAAATTCAAAAATATTCCCCAAAAATTCAGTAAAATATGGACCTGAAACAGGGCTAAAGAGTCCGGTTTTCTCGGTAATTCTGGCTTGTCCATTTTTTCAAATCGTAAAAAGCAATATTTGACGCATAATGTCATTAAATCATTCCTCAAAAGGAGCAATAATGAAAGCTGTCATCACTAAACCAATGTGTGTCGTTGGCGACAATAAAAGCACCGTTCGTTTTGAACCTTCTACACAAAATACCCCATTTGTTGAAGTTTCTAATCAACTCTATGCAAGGCTCAAGCGTGCCAATGCTGCAAAACCTTTTGTTGAGAACAAAACAAACGCAAACCCTGATAAGACAAGTAAAAAGGTTGAGAAAGAAGACAAAGAAAATGGACAAACATCAACTGAAGAAGTGGTAGAGGAAACCACACCCATACAGGCAAAAACACCTAAAGTTTCTAAGCCATCAACATCTAATCCCAAAAAGGCTTAGAAGTTGAAATTAATTATCCGCCAAAAATGGTATCTTCAGCAAGTAAAGGATACCTTTACAAATCTTCAAGCACCACGCCTTAATTGGACTTTGCGTAATGCTGTAAATACCGCAGCAAAACAAGTGGAACGCTTTGCTGAAAAGGAAATTTCTGATCTTACATCAGCCCAATCAAAGCGTATCAAAAAAGGCGTTTATATTAAGGGAAAGGCTACAGCACAGCTTCTCGAGACAGATATCATTGGCTCTGGAACACCGATACCTCTTAAATTTTTTAAAAAAGTAAGAGAAACAAAACACGGTGTGGCTTACACAATGTTTGGCAAGCAAGAAATCTTACCCCATGCTTTTATTCGAGGTGGAAAATTTCCAAAGCGTGTTGAATTAAAAATGGGCAACAATGTTTTTCAAAGAGCCGATGGTGATCACTTCCCTATTGCAAAACAAATGGGACCATCAATTGCTGGAGTAATGTCCAAGCCAGAAATTGCAAGTACTATTGCACAATATGCCAATGAGAGATTAATCAAAAATATACAGAGACAACTTGAACGCCAAGAATATGCTGCTAACAAGAAAAAGAAATAATGTTCTTAAGCTATGTAGATACACTACTCACTTCAATTGTAATTTTAAAGCAAATTATCACTTTCACTTTGGCTTTTTCCATAAAAAATACAATAAAATCAATGCAAAAGGTACTTTCCAGCGGGTTGGGAGTGTTGCGGGGCAGGACAGCGCGAACTATCGCTAGCGTTAGAATTTTTCAAATTGACTGTACATTGTACACATAACTCATTGATAAATAACGATTTCAATATGTGCACTGTACAATATATGATTATTTAAAAACAAAAAATTATTTTTATTCTTGACATTATTTCTGTAACATATATTTTCGAATCAGGTGCCTGAAAAACACCGAACGATAAGCGGATAGATTACCGAAATAATCTCTTCCCGCCGAAATTTAAAAACTTTGACTCATCACATGCTTTGTAGCATATAGTGATTTTGTCGGGTGTGGTTACACTATACAATACCTTTGCGGGAAAAGTGTAACGACGGACTTATCGCCGTGTTTTTCAGCGCCCGGCACTCTCTTTAGAGTGTCAATGAAAAACATCTAACGATAAGGAGTTCATTATGAACACTCTTATAAAAATTAAAGAACAAACCATTGATCAAGAAACTGTTCAAACAGTTGATGCACGTGACTTGCATAGTTTTTTAGAAATCACATCAAAGTTTGCAGACTGGATTAAAAATCGTATTAAAGAATGTAAGTTTCGGGAAAATATAGACTTTATAGGTTTTTCTAAATTTTTAGAAAAAGGTGGGCGCCCAAGCATAGAATACTACCTCACATTAGACATGGCTAAACATCTTTCGATGATCGAGCGTAATGACAAAGGACATCAAGCAAGAGAATACTTTATCGAATGTGAAAAACTTGCAAAGCAGGTAGTCACACCACAGGTTGATTATTCAAGTCCACAAGTGATGTTAGGTGTCTTAACACATCTAAAAAACGAAAATGAACGTAAAGACATCATAATTGCTGAGCTAGAGCCCAAAGCAAAGGCGCTTGACGGTTTAAAACGCTCTGATGGTCTGTTTGGTTTGATTGAATCTGCAAAGATGTTAGAGGTACGACCAAAGGACTTAACTGATTACTTGCGTAAACATGATTGGGTCTATCGACGGGCTCCGGGTGCTCCTTTGTTACCTTATCAGGATAAGATCAAGAAAGGTCTTATGGATTGCCCTGCTATTACTATTCAAAGACCCGATGGTACAGAAAAGGTGCTCCCTTCAACGAAAATCACATCCAGAGGATTAGCTTGCTTGAGAGAACAAATCCATGGAGGTGTGCAATGAATACCAGTGTTGATTTTTTATGTGATTTGTGGATGGCTTTGTTTCAGTTTGTCAATTGTGAAGGCATTGGAGATAAAGACTGTAGCGCACTGGTTGAGGTTATGAGCATGGTAGAGAAAGCTTTGATTTTAAAACTTCAAGATGACGTGCCAAATATTACAAAGATTTTAGCAGTTCTTACAGGTTTTGGAACTTCAGAATTACCGCATATCATGAATCCGTTATTGCAAGCTTATGCTCCCAATATTGAAAGTCCTGTTGTGAAAGCTGCTTAAACAAAAACATAACTCCCCTCCCCGTTCTCAAAAATGGGGAGGTAGTCTGATTTAGCAACCGCTTGCTTTTTTTAAGACTTCACCCATACGTGCGCGCCAATCTTTCCCTTGTTTTTTAAAAGAGGCAATAATATTTGGATCAAGGCGGAGAGTAACCGCTTGTTTAGGAGACTCAACTGGTGGTCGTCCACGTTTACGGCGCTCTTCTGTTACATACTTAAAGAAGGAGGAAGGTAAAACATCTTTAGCTGGCTTTAAACGT